>CAJGDH010000109.1 GCA_904502145.1 uncultured Eubacterium sp. | reverse complement strand
CAGACTGTAAATCTGCTGCAAATTGCTTCGGTGGTTCGAATCCACCTCCGCCCATTTCCATTTTCTGAATCCTTAAAACCGGATTTGGTATAATTGGCAATTACATAATTATCGCGGGGTAGAGCAGTCTGGTAGCTCGTCGGGCTCATAACCCGGAGGTCGTTGGTTCAAATCCTTCCCCCGCAACTAAGTGCCCAGATAGCTCAGTTGGTAGAGCAGAGGACTGAAAATCCTCGTGTCACTGGTTCGATTCCGGTTCTGGGCATTTTTTGGGGCATTAGCTCAGTTGGTAGAGCACTTGACTTTTAATCAAGTTGTCCGGGGTTCGAATCCCCGATGCCTCATAACGAATCATCTCTGAGAATCAGTAACCGGTTCTCAGAGATTTTTTATTTTCTTGAAAAGCAGAAAAGGGTGTGATAAGGTTTTCTTATGCTTTGAAGCATTGATGACCTGCCAAAATATGAATTTTATCGGGTTTTTATAAGATGGAAACAATTATCTGCAATCAGCTCTTCAAATTAAAAAAAGAGAACCGGACCCCCTTCCATATGCCCGGCCATAAACGCAACAGTTTTCTGCCGGAGGATTTTTCCATGGATATCCGTGATCTTATCTCCATGGATATCACGGAGATCAGGGATTATGACAATCTGCACCATCCGGAAGGGATCATTCTGGAATCCATGGAGCAGCTGAAGGAGATCTACAATACGGAAAAGTCCTGGTATCTGGTAAACGGGAGCACAGTGGGGATACTTGCATCAATCTCCGCGGTCTGTCAGCCGGGAGATGAGATCATCGTGGCCCGGAACTGCCACAGGTCTGTGTATAATGCCATCCGTCTGCTCCATCTGAATCCTCTCTATATCTATCCGGAGTATTCCCGGGAATACGATCTGTTCCTGGACATCCGGGAGAAACAGAGGGAGGATCTGGGCAGACTTCTGGAAGGCCATCCCCGGGTCAAGGCTGTCCTGATCACTTCCCCCACCTATGAGGGAGTCGTCAGTGACGTGGCTGCCATAAAAGAGATCATAAAACCTTACGGAATCCCCCTGATCGTGGATGAGGCCCACGGAGCCCACTTTATCTTCCACTCCGCATTTCCAAACAGTGCGGTGGAATGCGGTGCCGATCTGGTGATCCAAAGTGTCCATAAAACACTGCCTTGTTTTACCCAGACGGCCCTGCTCCATCTGTGTTCCGATCTGGTATCCGAAGACAGGATCCGGGAGATGTTGTCTGTCTATGAGACCTCCAGCCCATCCTATCTGCTTCTGGCTTCCGCGGAATACGGGGTGGATTATGCCCGGAACCATCCGGAAAAGATGCAGGGATATGTGGACAGACTGGTGGATTTTCGCAGGAAATGTGGACAACTGCGCCATATCCGGCTGTTTACCCCCAAAAATCAGGATGTTTTTGCCTATGATCAGGGTAAACTTGTCTTTACCGTAAAAAAGACCGACGGGGCAAGCCTGTTCCGGCGCCTGTTTGAAGACTTCGGGATCGAGTGCGAGATGGAGGCCGCCTCCTTCTGTCTGGCCATGACTTCAGTAAATGATACAGCCGAAACATTTGCAAGGCTTGAAGAGGCTGTTTTCGCCATCGATAAGGAGCTTGATGCAGATGAAGAAGTGGCTTCTTCTCCGGAGGAAGTCCCGGCAGGGATCTACAGTCTGCGGCACCGGAGGATCTTACCCCTCTGGGAAGCCATGGATTCCGAAAAGAAATGTATCCCATGGGAAGAAAGTGCGGGGGAGATCGCGGCGGAGTATATCTTTTTGTATCCTCCGGGAGTCCCTGTGCTGGTCCCGGGCGAAAAAATCACAAAAGAAACAGTAGAAAAGATGAAAGAATACCTATATAATGGTTATAATGTACCGGCCCTGTCTGAGGGTACGGTCCATGTTGTCAGTTTGTAAGATCATAGGGAAAGCAGAGGACAGGAGAGCCAGATGAGAGGGATGTTTGTGGTTCTGGAGGGACCGGACGGGTCCGGAAAGACCACCCAGATCACACTGTTAAAAGAATATCTTGAATCCATGGGAAAGGAATGCCTGATCACCAGGGAACCGGGCGGGACCAGGATCGGAGAAGCGATACGCAGGATCATCCTTGACCCGGAATATACAGAGATGTCGGATGTTACCGAGATGCTTCTCTATGCCGCTGCCAGGGCCCAGCTGGTCCATGATAAGATCGGCCCGGCCATCGAGGAGGGAAAGATCGTCATCAGTGACCGTTTCGTGGATTCCTCCCTGGTCTATCAGGGGATTGCCCGCGGGCTTGGGATCGATACGGTTGACCGGATCAATGCTCCCGGGATCGGGCGTTACAGACCGGATCTGGTCTTTTTCATAGATATTCCCGAAGAAGAGGGGATCGCCCGGAAGATGCAGCAGAAGAAGCTTGACCGGCTGGAGCAGCAGAGTATAGATTTTCATCATATGGTATCCATGGGATACCGCCAGGTCCTTACGGACCGGCCGGATGTGATAAGGATCGACGGCTGCAGGCCCATCGGGGAGATCCAGGAAGAGATCAGGAAACACTTTACATTTTAGATGAGGTAGGATTCTATGCATGAGTTGGACCGTATACTGGGAAATGAACCGATCAAAAACTATTTCCTTTCCGCAATCACTCATGATAAGATCTCCCATGCCTATATCTTTGAGGGGGAGAAGGGATCGGGAAAGAAGACTCTTGCCGCTGCCTTTGCCAGGATCCTCCTCTGCGAGGCGGAAGAAGGGAAGCCCTGCGGGAAATGCAGTTCCTGCATCCAGGTTGACCACCGCAACCACCCGGATGTCATCTGGGTAAATCATGAAAAACCCAATGTGATCAGTGTCGGAGAGATCCGGTCGCAGCTGGTGAGCACCATAGATATACAGCCATACAAAGGACCTTATAAGATCTACATCATCGATGAGGCGGAGAAAATGAACCAGGCTGCCCAGAATGCCGTCCTCAAAACCATTGAGGAGCCTGCGGAATACTCGGTCCTCTTTCTTCTTGCCAGCAACCGGGGGGCTTTTCTGCCCACAGTTCTTTCGAGGTGTATCACCATGGGGGTAAAACCGGTCCCGGCGCCCCTGATCCGGAAATACCTGATCGAGGAGAAGGGGATCGATCCCGGAATGGCGGATTTCTATGCGGGATTCGCCATGGGAAATGTGGGGAAGGCCGCAGCCATCGCCGGCTCCCCGGAATTTAACCAGATGAGGGAACATGCCCTTGACCTGCTCAGGTCCTTTCATGAGGCTGATCTCTATGAACTTGACGCTAAGGCAAAAGAATGCCGGGCCTACAAAGACCGTATCCGGGAATACCTGGATATCCTTCGGATGTGGTTCAGGGATCTTCTGATCTGGAAGACTACGGACGATGAAAGCAGGCTGGTATTCCGGGATGCCCTGGGAAGCCTCAGGGTGCAGGCGGACAGGCTGTCCCTGGAAGCCTTAAGCAGGATATTTGACCGGCTGGATGAGACAGAACGCCGGATAAAAGCCAATGTTAATTTTGAACCATCCATGGATCTGCTTTTCTTTGCGGTCCGCCGGATGTTTACGTAATAGGAAATAGGCAGATCGGCTGCCCCGGGCAGAGGATCTGATCAACATAAACATATCAGGCCGCGGAGGAAAGCGGCGGAATGGAGTGTAAATGGTACAGGTTATTGGTGTCCGTTTTAGGGACAATGGAAAGATCTATTATTTCTCCTCGGAAGGATGCGAGGTGGAAGTAGGCAATAATGTCATCGTGGAGACCGCCAGAGGAGTGGAATTCGGCAAGGTTGTTCTCGGCAAGCGGGAAGTGAAGGAAGAGAAGATCATCGCCACCCTGAAACCGGTCATCCGTGTGGCTACCCCGGATGACGAGGAGAGACAGAGGGAGAACAAGATCAAGAGTAAGGAAGCCTTCGCCGTCTGTCTGGAGAAGATCAAAAAGCATGATCTTCAGATGAAACTGATCGACTGTGAGTATACTTTCGATAACAATAAGGTGCTCTTTTATTTCACCGCGGACGGGCGGATCGACTTCAGGGAGCTGGTGAAGGATCTTGCTTCAGTGTTCAAGACGAGGATAGAGCTGCGCCAGATCGGAGTCAGGGATGAGACCAAGTTAAAGGGGGGCGTGGGAATCTGCGGAAGAAGCCTCTGCTGCCATACATTTCTGTCTGAATTTATCCCGGTATCCATCAAGATGGCCAAGGAGCAGAACCTGTCCCTCAATCCCACCAAGATCTCCGGGATGTGCGGGCGTCTTATGTGCTGCCTGAAAAATGAACAGGATACCTATGAGTATCTCAACAGCAAACTTCCCAATGTGAAGGATGAAGTATCCATCGTGGGCGGCGGTAAAGGCGTGGTACACAGCATCAACGTTCTTCGTCAGACCGTAAAGCTGATCATCACCAATGAGAAGGATGAGAAGGAGATCGTGGAATATCCCGTCAGTGCCCTGAACATCAGGCAGAAGAGAAAGAAAGAGAAGATCAAGATGGACAATGAGCTGAAGAAGCTGGAGGCTCTGGAGAAGAAAGAGAGCAAGTCCAAGATCTAGAGACAGAAGTATCGAAATACGGAAATAAAGGAGGATCCCTGTGGATCAGAAGGGGATAAAGCCGGGAGAACGGCTGGATGATTTGCAGATAAAAGGATATCAGGTCCTTCAGAAGACCGATGGTTTCTGTTTCGGTATGGATGCCGTCCTGCTGTCCGATTATGCCCGGATAAGGAAAAATGCCGTGGTCATGGATCTCTGCAGCGGAACGGGGGTCATTCCCATCCTTCTGGAAGCAAAATATCCGCTGGAATCCGTAACCGGTCTGGAAATCCAGGAGACTTACGTGGAGATGGCCTTAAGAAGCATCGCCATGAACGGTCAGGAGAAGAAGGTCCGTATGGTACAGGGGGATGTGAGAAAGGTCAGAGATACCTATCCTCAGGATTCCTTTGATTACGTTACCTGTAATCCTCCCTATGTGACGGGGGATCATGGGCTCACCAATCTGTCCTACGATATCGCTGTGGCCAGACATGAGATCCTCTGTTCCCTGGAGGATGTGGTCCGGTCATCCGCCTGGCTTTTAAAGCACGGCGGGCACCTGGTCATGGTGCACCGGCCCTACCGCCTGGCGGAGATCATTTATACCTTAAAACAATACAAACTGGAACCGAAACGGATGAGGCTGGTTTATCCCTACCAGGATAAGGAGCCGAATATGGTACTGATCGATGCGGTAAAAGGAGGAAGACAGAGGATTACTGTTGATCCTCCTTTGGTCGTTTACAATAAGGACGGCTCTTACACACAGGAGATCTACCGGATCTACGGAATGGACGGAACAAAGGCATGACAGGAACATTATATCTGTGCGCGACACCCATCGGCAATCTGGAGGATATTACACTCCGGGTACTGAGAACACTGAAGGAAGTGGATCTGATCGCGGCGGAAGATACGAGAAACAGCATAAAGCTGCTGAATCATTTTGAGATCAGGACCAAAATGACCTCTTATCATGAATACAATAAGATCGACAAGGCGGTCTGGCTGGTGGAAAGGCTGAAGGAAGGGCAGAATATCGCCCTGATCACGGATGCGGGAACTCCGGGGATCTCCGACCCCGGGGAGGAGCTGGTCAGAAAATGTCATGAGGAGGGCATCACTGTGACTTCCCTTCCCGGCGCCTGTGCCGGGATCACTGCCCTGACCATGTCCGGACAGTCCACCAGACGGTTTGTATTCGAGGCATTTCTCCCCTATGAGAAGAAGGAAAGAAATGAAGTTCTGAACCGTCTGAAGGATGAGACCAGGACCATGGTCCTCTATGAGGCCCCCCACCGGCTGAAAAGGACACTGAAGGAACTTAGGGAAGTGCTGGGTCCCAGGGAGATCACCGTATGCAAGGAACTGACCCAGCGCTACGAGAACCGTCTTCAGGGTGATCTGGACAGTATCCTTGAATACTATGATGAGAATGAACCCAGGGGTGAGTATGTCCTGGTCATCGCGGGAAGGTCTCAGGAGGAGATCAGGGCTGAGGAGCAGAAAAACTGGGAATCCGTAAGCCTGGAAGACCATATGGCCAGCTACGAAAAGCAGGGGATCGACCGGAAGACAGCCATGAAACTGGTGGCCAAGGACCGGGGAATCAGCAGAAGGGACGTCTACCGGGAGCTGAATGTGGAGAAATAAAAAAAGAAGAGTTTGTCGGCAAACAAACTCTTCTTTATCTTTACATTTCTTTATCTTACAGAAGATAATCCGGTAATGCTACACCAAAACCGTGATGAGCGATTGCGATGTGTTCAAGGGTAATGTGTTCGATCGAAATTTTGTTTAATGCCATATGGTTCATGAAACGTACCTCCCTGTGATATTTCTGGTTGAATATATGATAGCATTTTTCATTTTTTTTGTATAGGGTTCTTTTATCACCTTT
>CAJGDH010000108.1 GCA_904502145.1 uncultured Eubacterium sp. | reverse complement strand
GATCATTGTCGGAGCCGGGCCTGCCGGAATGAGTGCCGCGGCGGCCGCATCCCGGTCCGGCTGCAGGATCCTGCTGCTGGAACAGGCCGGCCAGGTGGGAAAAAAGATCCTTGTTACAGGCAACGGCCGCTGTAATCTTACTAACCGGGTACAGGAGATCGGCTGTTACCGCTCTGAGGAACCTGAGAAAGTACAGGAGATCCTTGATCAGTTTACCCTGGAAGATACCTTTGCTTTCTTCCGTCGGCTGGGGATCCTGACCAGAGACAAAAACGGATATATCTATCCTTATAATGAGCAGGCCTCGGCAGTGCGCGAAGCATTTGCCCTCATGCTGGAACAGAACAGGAACATCACCGTCAGAACAGATTGCCGTGTGGATGCCGCAGAAGCATCCGGTGAGGGATTTCTGGTACATACTTCCCTGGGGACATATCGGGCTTCTTCCCTGATCCTGACCACGGGAGGTCTTGCCGGTCCCGGAAAGGGGGCAGACGGATCCGGATACAGGATAGCCAAAAGCATGGGACATCACATGATCCCCACTTTTCCTGCCCTCACGGCCCTCTATTCTACGGCCCCCTTCCTGAAAAAGGCCAGCGGGGTCAGATGTCAGGCAGAAGTCACCTTATACTGTGACGGGGAAGCAGTGGCAAAGGAGAGCGGCGAGGTCCAGTGGACGGACCGGGGAATCTCCGGGATCTGTGTCTTTCAGATGAGCCGTTATGCCATCCTTGCCCTCGAAGCAGGGCAGAAGGTTGTGGTGTCTCTTGACCTGATGAGAGAATGGGATCATAACAAGCTGCATTCTGTCCTGAAGCAGATTATTGAAGACTGCCCCTACAAGTCTCCCCGGGAGATCCTAAGAGGAATACTTCCCGGGAAACTGACGGACATCGTCCTTCGGGAGGCCGGTCTTGACAAAGAAGAGAAAAGCCTTCTCCCGGTACCGGGAAAGCTGGAGGATCTGGTGGGAGCCATAAAGGCTTTCCCCCTAAGGATCAACGGGTACGGAGACTATGGTAAGGCACAGGTTACCCGAGGAGGGATCCCTCTTTCCGAAGTGACCTCCCGGCTGGAATCCGGATATCAACCCGGGCTCTTCTTTGCCGGTGAGATCCTGGATGTGGACGGTACCTGCGGAGGATACAATCTGCAGTGGGCATTCTCCAGCGGAAATGTCGCCGGCAGGGCTGCCGCAGAACGAACAGAAAGGATGTCCTGAACATGCTTAGAATCACAGGGATCAAGATCAGGATACCCCATGACAGCAAGGCTTTGACCGAAGAGATACGCCGCAGGGCAAAGGGGCAGAAACCTTTGGACTACCGGATCGTACGCCGGTCGGTGGATGCCAGGAAAAAGCCTGATCTCTATTATGTATATACCATCGACGCATCCTTTAAGGAAGAAAAGAAACTGCTGCGGGGCCGGGGAAGCCGCTGGCAGGTTATTGAGGATAAAGAATACCGGTTTCCTTACCGGAATGACTTTCCCGGAACAAAAAGGCCAAGACCGGTCATCGTCGGCTTCGGCCCTGCGGGGATCTTTGCCGGCCTTATGCTTGCCAGGGCGGGTTATGCTCCCCTCATTCTTGAACGGGGGGATGAGGTTGACCGCAGGAGCAGGCAGGTGGAAGATTTCTTTGAAGGAAATGAACTGGATCCGGAATCCAATGTACAGTTCGGTGAAGGGGGAGCCGGTACATTTTCCGACGGGAAACTGAATACAGCGGTGAAGGATCCCTTCGGCCGGAACCGTTTCGTTTTACGGGAATTCGTTTCCCACGGGGCTCCGGAAGATATCCTTTATGACGCGAAACCCCATGTGGGCACGGATATCCTGAGAAGAATCGTAAGGTCCATGCGGGAGGAAATCCTTTCTCTCGGGGGTGAGATCCGTTTCCGGACAAAGATGACCCGCCTGGTCTGCAAAGACAATAAGATCACAGGCCTTGTCTGTCAGAAAGACGTCAGGGAAGAGATCATCCCCGCGGATGTGGTGATCCTTGCTCCGGGGCACAGCGCCAGGGATACCTTTTCCACACTCTATTCCCAGGGTCTGCTGATGACCCCCAAAGCTTTTGCCATCGGGATCAGAGTGGAGCATCCGGCCCGGATGATCAATGAAAGCATGTACGGTGACGGGTATCCGGAGGAATTGCCTGCGGCAAATTACCGGCTGACACATCAGTGTGACGACGGAAGAGGAGTCTATTCCTTCTGCATGTGCCCGGGCGGGTATGTGGTCAATTCCTCTTCAGAGAAGGGATGTCTGTGTGTGAACGGCATGAGTGAATCCGGCAGGGACGCTGCCAATTCCAACAGTGCCATCATTGTCAGTGTTACTCCTGAGGATTTTCCTTCAGATCATCCCCTTGCGGGAATAGAATTCCAGCGTACCTGGGAGAGAAAAGCTTATGAACTTTGCCGGGGACAGATCCCGGTACAGCTTTACCGGGATTTTCGGGAAAACAGGACTTCCGTCTCCCTGGGAGAATTCAGTCCCATGATCAAAGGTCAGTGGGCTTTCGGCAATCTTCGGGAATGTCTGCCGGATATGGTATCGGCAGACATCATTGAGGGCATGGAAACCTTCGGGAAGAAGATTTCTGGGTATGACAGGGATGACACCCTTTTCTCCGGTGTGGAGACCAGGACATCCTCCCCCTTAAGGATAGAAAGAGACAAAGATTATCAGAGCAATATTACCGGCCTGTTTCCCTGCGGGGAAGGCGCAGGTTACGCGGGAGGGATCACCTCAGCTGCCATGGACGGGATCCGGGTGGCCGAGGCTGCGGCCTCCTATATGAATCAGTGGAAAGGAAGAGGATCAGATGAATAACAACGATATTGACCGGATCAATACCCTGTACCATAAGGCTAAGGCAGTGGGACTTACCCCTGAGGAGAAGGAGGAACAGAAGAGGCTTCGCAAAGCCTACATCCGCAATATCCGCGAAAGCCTTCTGGGTACATTGAACAATATTGATATGGAAAATGAAGACGGAACGGTGACCAATCTCGGAGAAAAGTTCGCGAAAAAGACCTCAAAGTGGGAAAATTGAGGAAAAAGATCGGAAAACAGAGTTAAAATGCGCCTGTAATCAAAAAAACAGGCTTGAATTATGTTAAGTATAGTGCTATAATATCTTGGTAATATGGTTAATGATTTAAGAGTGGGCGATTCGCCCACTCTTATTTGATGTAATCAGTCCTTCGGAAATGTACCATACATCCCCTCCGGAGGAGCAGACTGATCACGAAAAGAGGTGAGACCAACATGAAAAAAACAGAGATTGTTGCGAATGTGGAAAGACTTGTCAGTCCCATTATCGAAGAAAATCATTTTGAACTTGTGGATGTGGAGTATGTGAAGGAAGGTGCCAACTGGTATCTCCGGGTGTACGCCGACAAGGAGGGAGGCATTACCATAGACGACTGTGTGACCATCAGCCGTGCTCTGGAAGCAAGACTGGACGAGGAGGATTTTATCGAGGATGCCTACATCCTGGAAGTAAGCTCCCCCGGCCTTGGCCGGCCCCTGAAGAAAGATAAGGACTTTGAGAGGAATCTGGGTGCCGCTGTTGAAGTGAAGCTCTACAAGGCAGAAGACGGGCAAAAAGAGTTCGAAGGTATCCTCTCCGAATACAGCCAGGAATCAGTGACTATTGATACGGAAGGAACATCCAGGACCTTCCGCCGCAAGGATATCGCCCTGATCCGTCAGGCAGTCGAATTTTAATTTACCTATGGAAGGAGTATGATATGAGCGATCTGATAAAAGCTCTTGACGATCTGCAGAAAGAGAAAAATATTGAGAAGGAAGTCATCATGCAGGCTATCGAGGATTCCCTGGTAGCTGCCTGCAACCGTGACTTCGGAAAAAACGCCATCGTGCGGGTACACATGGACAGAGAGACCGGAGACATCGAAGTCATGGTTGAAAAAACCGTTGTGGAAGAGGTGGAGGATTCTTCATGTGAGATCTCACTGGAAGAGGCAAGAATGATGGATATCCAATATGAACTTGGGGACATCGTGAACATTGAAGTCACACCCAAGAATTTCGGACGAATCGCTGCCCAGCATGCAAGAAGTGTCATCGTACAGAAGATCAAGGAGGAGGAACGCAGGGTTCTCTTCCAGCATTTCTCCCTCAAGGAGAAGGATATTGTCACCGGTGTCGTGCAGAGATTCAGCGGAAACAATATCTGCATCAGTCTGGATGACAAGACGGACGCCATCCTCACGGAAAAAGAACAGGTCAAAGGGGAGATCTATCACCCCACAGACCGTATCAAATTATATATCATCGAAGTGAAGGATACCAATAAAGGGCCCAAGATCCTTGTATCCAGAACCCACCCCGAACTGGTCCGCCGCCTGTTTGAGAAGGAAGTCAGCGAAGTTTATGACGGTACGGTGGAGATCAGAAGCATCGCCAGAGAAGCGGGATCCAGGACCAAGATCGCGGTTTCCTCCAACGATCCCAACGTGGATCCGGTGGGCGCATGTGTAGGGAAAAACGGCGCCAGAGTGGATGCCATCGTCAATGACCTCAAAGGTGAGAAGATCGACATCATCACATGGGATGATGATCCGGCAAGACTGATCGAGAATGCCCTCAGCCCCTCCAGTGTTCTTTCCGTAAGGGTTGACCTGGATGAGAAGAGTGCCAGAGTCGTGGTGCCGGATTACCAGTTATCCCTCGCCATCGGCAAGGAAGGACAGAACGCCCGGCTCGCAGCCAAGCTTACCGGTTATAAGATCGATATCAAGAGCGAATCCCAGGCTGCCGAACTCGAGGAAGAATATGAAGACTATGATCTTGATGATTCCTATGAAGACGAGTACGAGGAGAATTATGACGAGAACGCCGGAGAGTACGACGAAGAGTATGATGATTACGATGAAGAGTACGATGGCGAGTACGAGGAAGAATACACGGATGACGGACAGTAATCCGCTGACCCGTAAATACATTTATGACAGATCGGAAAAACAACATCACGGATAGGATAAAGACTGGTGAACAGACATGGGAAGAAAAATACCGTTAAGGCAGTGTGTAGGCTGCCGAGAAATGAAAGCAAAAATGGACCTGCTCCGGGTGATAAAGACACCGGAGGACAAGGTTATGCTTGATCCCGGCGGAAAGAAGAACGGCCGGGGTGCCTACCTGTGCTTCAGTCTGGATTGTCTTCGTAAGGCGAGACGTTCCAAAGCCCTGGAACGTTCTTTGAACATTACCATACCTGAGGAAATATACGAGGGATTAGAACAGGAGATGAAAGAACTTGACAACGAGAGATAAGGTATTATCCATGATCGGTCTGGCCTCCAGGGCCGGAAAGGTCGTAAGCGGAGAATTCTCCACCGAGAAAGCGGTAAAGTCATCAAAAGCTCATCTTGTGATCGTTGCGGAAGACGCATCGGACAACACCCGTAAAATGTTCCGCAATATGTGCACATATTACGGTGTACCCTATCAGGAATATGGGACGAAAGATGAACTGGGCCATTGGACAGGTAAGGAAATGAGGGCTTCCATCTGTATCTTAGATGAAGGTTTTGCAAGATCAGTGCTGAAAAAAATAAGTCTAAATATGGAGGTATAGCGGATGCCGAAAATGAGAATACATGAAGTAGCCAAACAACTGAACAAGACAAGTAAAGAGATCATATCTGCCCTCAGGCAGAATGGAATAGAAGTCCAGAGCCATATGAGTACCATCACTGATGAAAGTATCGATAAGGTGAAACGTACTTTCGGTCTGGATAAAGCGGCGGAGAAGAAAGAAGCTCCCGTGAAAAAAGAGCCTGTCGCAGAGAAAAAACCTGAACCTGCCGCCCAGAGACAGGAGGAAGGAAGAACCTCTGCGCCGGCCAAAACACGCCCTGAAGGGGAAAGACGGCCGGCCCCGGCAAGAACCCCGGGAGAGGGAGAAAAGAGAACCATCATCCGGACACGTCCTGACGGTGAACGAAGAGTCAGCACCAGAGAATCCGGTGAACGCAGCAGAACCGGCGATGCCCGTCCGGGGATGAAGGAACGCCGTCCGGCCGACGGCAGGACCAGAGACAGCCGTGAAGGCGGACGAATCTATATCCGGGATAACCGCGAAGGCGGAAGGATCTACACCAGAGACAGCCGTGACGGACGCATCTATACCCGCGATAACCGGAACGCGGAAGGCCAGGGGAGACCGGCCCGCAGTCCGGAGGGTGCAGGCCGCAGCCGTGACGGACGTAACCCGGAAGGCAGCCGCAGCTTCAGCCGCGATGGCCGCGACGGCCGTAATGTTGAAGGCGGACGTAATGCAGGCCGCAGCTTTAACCGTGACGGACGTAGCCCGGAAGGCAGCCGCAGCTTCAGCCGAGACGGCCGCGATGGTCGTAATGTTGAAGGCGGACGTAACGCAGGGCGCGACGGCCGTCATGCAGAGGGCAGCCGCAGCTTCAGCCG
>CAJGDH010000107.1 GCA_904502145.1 uncultured Eubacterium sp. | reverse complement strand
TTGTACTTCGCGATCATCTCGATGATCATCTCCGTGGGCGTGATTCCCAGAGGGGCCATCTGTGCCTTGGCCAGGAGCTTTTCAATGGACTCCAGGGAAGGCTGCAGGGCGATGCAGAAGCGGAGGAGCCACTCGCGGGTAACGATGGCTTTTCCCGCACGGATCTTGGAAAACTGGGCCTCACAGTGGAGACATCCTATATCCCGCAGAAACCAGGCGGCTTTATCATAATAACCGTACTCTTCCCGGATCACTTCCTCGAGGCACTGTCCGAATCTGAGGGCCCCCTCCCGGAAATCTGCCCGGTATTCCCGGATGATCCCGTAGAATTCATCCAGGCTTCCGGCTTCAGCAAGCAGGGTCCACAGGTCCACGGTATCAAGGCTCCGGTGGTCTTCCGGGACATCCTCCAGCATGATCTCCTCGATCTTTTCCTTCACCTCCGGGTAAGAGTGGATGGGAAAAAGGCCGTTGATGACGGCGATCCACATGGCATCATCAATGTTCTTGCAATAAAGGCCGTAGCCCATATAGTTCTCCAGGAGGATATGATTGATCTCATCCAGATTCATCTCGAAGGCGATGCCCAGAGTGACATAAATCTCCCGGCTTGAAGGCATGGAACCCTTCAGCCAGGCACCGATGGCCTGGCGGGTGACAGGGATAAATTTAATCTCTCCCCCGCGCTCGATCCGGTGGAAAACCTTCCGGGCCAGTGACGTATTACTGTAATCGAACCGGTCCATCTGTTTTTCCAGAAAGGCGGAGAAGGTCACCCTTCCGGCCATGTTCTCCTTGAGCCGGGCCTCGATGATCTCCGTAAAATTATCTCTGTTGTCGTTCATGGTCATAACTCTTCCTCTTCCATTCTTCGCTTCTTAAGAAGCAGCATTCCGAGAATGCACTGGACCACCACGATGATGATACCCAGCACCAGGAAGAAATAGACTCTCAGGTTCTGGGGAAGGATCATCCAGGCGATGGTCTTGAGAATATATCCCTCGATCAGGCAGAGCCCAAGTGCCTGCCACAACCGGTAACCGTCTTTTTTCTTTCTTTCCACACGCTCTGTGGCATAGTTGAGCATGAGGATGAGCCACATGCCTCCCACACCGAGACTGATCTTCCAGTGTCCGATCAGAAGAGCATACCGAAGAAGATACATAATACATGCAGTGAGGAATCCGTAGGGAAGTCCACGGATCAGGAATGACAGGAAGCCGTCCCTGCCCTCCGTTCCCTCCAGGGTGCGGTAAACAGGCTCCTCCCCCTCCGGGTCCCCGTTCTCAGCCATCCTGACCAGGGCGGTATCCTCATCGGAGTCTCCGGATCCGGTCTCAGCAGGAAGCGCTTTTTCCTCCCGCCTCTCCCTCTCGGCCGTCAGTCGTCCGTCTCCGGGCGTGCCGGTCAGCTTCTCGCAGATCGACTCGATCCGGCAGGAAGCATCCAGCTGGGCGTCCGTAAGTTCGCCGCACCGGTCCTTAAGCTGGGTGAGAAATCCCTGCAGGACCTCCTCCCAGGGTTCTCTCCAGAGGATGTGGTCCGCGATCCGGGTCATCCTCTCATAATTCGACACCTTAAATACATTTTCGTTCAGGATCTCGATGCCCCGGATCATCCAGACTTCCTTGGCATCCTCGGACACCATCTCCGGCTCCATGCCGGTGATGTATTCCTCCATGGAGGAAAGATCTTTCTGATTCTCCTTGAAACAGAGGGAAGAGATGCTTCCTTCCTCCCCCGCTGCCCTGGACATCAGCCTGGTATAAAGGGTCTTATTTCTGTCCCGGAGCTGGTCAAGGTAATCCCTGGCCACCGCCCGGTATTTACCATACAGTCTGACCAGACTCCAGTCCATCTCCCTCAGGATCCTGTCTTCGCCTTTCCTGGTCATCCCGCTCTCCAGGATCTTCAGGTATTTCTCCAGATCTTCCCTGTCCCATTTCTCCACGTGATAGTATTCCAGAAGGTTGTCCCCGATCTCCTGAAGGTCCGGGGAATCCCCCGCACTGTAGAAAAGCTGAGGGAACAGGTTCATCACTTCATTGTGTTCCGGGATGTCGATCATGTTCTGGAGACAGAAGCGCAGGAAGGCCCACTGTACCTCCCTGAGCAGGTTTTTATCGATCCTGCGGCCTCTGATCAGGTCCCGGACCGTCCCGCCAAACTGCAGGTACAGTCCCTCCCTGTCCCGGAAGATGGCCGCCAGATTCTCATAGAAGAAATCGTCCAGCCTGTCCTCCTGGTCACGGCTTCCCGAATACTCCATGGAAGATAAAGTAAAGCAGTCACTCTCGGGATCTGCCGAATCAGTGAAGCAGAAAGAACTTCTGCGGTTCATCCCGCAGCCGTATGAAGCGTAACCCGCGTTCTTTCTCAGGTCTTCCGGCAGCAGGGAATGGACGGCATACATGATCTCCCGGGCGCGGAGAGCATAGTCCTCCCTGTCCCAGGGAACGATGAAGGCCAGATTATTACCTGCCCGGAAAACGCACCGAAAGACTGCCCGGAACAGGTCCGGCAGTCTGTCGCTGAATCCGTATTTCTCAAAAATCTCAGAGGCAGGTTCCCAATCCTCCGACAGGAAGACCGGGGCCAGTTCCTCCCCATCCGTATGTTCCCAGACACCCTGGGGAATGCAGTAAACCGCAGGATCCGCCATCTGGCTGTCCCTGCACTGATAGAGGTAAACCTTCTTGTTCTTCCTCTGGTCTTCCCCGGGGGGAACAGGCTTGACGGTCATCTTGACGAAGCCCGATTCCATGCTGTACATCAACAGTTCCACATCTGTCCCGGTCTGGCTGTCCGGTTCCGCCATGGCTGCCAGCTTCTCCAGTTCCCGAAGCCTGACCTCCTCCCTGGGGGTGCTGGAACAGCTGATCCCCAGTCCCATGGTACCGCTAATTGATTGCTTCGACCAGGTATATTCATGTCTTAAAAATTCTGCCTTCAATCGAGCCAACCTCTTTCCTGCATATATTTCATAACGAGCCATAACAATGGTTCTTCCACTCTTATGGGATGTACTTTACCTACGGTTTTTACGATCTCCTGCGCTTCTTCCCTGATCACTTCCGTCTCACATCCCAGGGCCGAAACGATAAACAGGCTGCTCGCTTTATAATCATCCAGATTCCTCTGGAGCCTGAACACCTTCTGGTCAAAGATCTGGGCCAGCAGACTCTGTCTCAGAAAATGATGATCCATGTTGAAGAAGCCGTGACCGGTCTGTTCACGCTCAAACAGGAGCTGGCTGCCGGGGTAGGCATTGATCTCCCCCACCGCCTCCAGCTTGTCACTCTTGCCCAGGGTGAGGGCCATATATTTATCGTGAAGCAGGGTCTCGCCGAGGCCGCTGCGGAGGGAATCCATGATCATCTCCGCTTTCCGCTCCAGGATATAGTCCTCGCTGTGGAAAGAATCTTTCATGAAATCATTGGGATCCATGATCTGTTTATTGTTTTTATTGCTCATCATCTGGTAGGAGATCTGTTCCTCCGGGGAGAGGATGCGCAGATTGGCCAGCACCTGGGCCTCATCCGGCATGGTCCGGGACAGGACGGCATGCTCCAGGTGCATCTGGGCAGGATCCACCATACAGATAAACCCGTCCATATGTCTGGCAAAACCGGTCCTTCCGGTACCGCTGTTCTCCCTGATCAGCTCCCCCGCCACATCGTATACAGCAACGATGAGGGGGCAGACTTTATCTTCCAGACGGTAGATCATCTCCATGAATACGGGCTTCCGGAAAGCCTTGCTGGTGGCGCCGGGACAGATGCCCTGGCGGAAGAGCAGGTCCGCATTTTTCTCCATCTCCAGAAGGTAGGGGTCACTGGTATTCCCCGCCGCGTTCCTCACCATCAGATTATCCCTCTGAAGGACCTGATAGCCGTCCATCATCAGAGAGCTGATAAAGACCGTCTTGCCGGAATCCACACTGCCTGCCATGCCGATCATCAGCATGTCATATTTGAAGAAATTGTGGGGCAGGGCATTGTGGCAGTAAGGGCAGATCATGGTGTTGGAGTAGAGATTGACGGCACCCTCCCTGGCAGAAAATGTATAGCCGTAATTGTCCGGATTGTAATGCTTGGCGGCAAGGGTCTTACCGGCGGCACTCAGCTCCTGATTGAGCTCCGTCAGGATACGGTTGTCCATGATCATCCGCTCGGCGTCCAGCTGTTCCTCAGGGATGCCCATGGCATTCCAGAAGAGGACATAGGGGGTATCCTTCTTGGGGGTAGCCACATCATTCAGGGCCGGAGATATGAATCTGGCCCCATCTGTTTTCAGCAGAAAACCGGTCTCCTCATTGGAGATGGAAAGAAAACAGTAGGGACATTTTTTCTTGATTACAATTGCTTTATCCTTCATCTTATCATCCTGCCTATCCGTTATCTGTCGCTATGATGGAAATCTCATGCTTTGATTCCAGGATCACAAAATACAGGATATCCTTCCGGATCACCGCACTCTGGACCAGGATGCCCTCATCCCGTCCTTTTCCGTATTGTCTGATCTCAAACCAGTTCCCCGTGGATCTGAGCAAAAGCTCATCCGGTGATTCCATGGCGCAGATCTCGATGTTCTGATCCTCGATATAATAGGTGAATTCCTTCCCGGAGGAATGGCGGCCGTAAAGCATGATACGATCCAGCGGAACAATGCCTTTCTTCTTCCTGCCGTCATTGTTGGTGGCACTGAAACCACCGAAAGCGGAGCCATGGGTTATCTTTACATCCATGTGGAAGACCCTCTGTTTCTGCAGCTCCTCCTCCTTTTTCTCCAGCATCCGCTGCCTCTCGGCACGGATCCTCTCCTGTTCGGATATATTGACGGCATATGTCAGGATATATTCTTCACGCTGTCTTAACCCGTTGTCACTGATCCACTGGACCAGTGCTCCGGACAGGAACAGACCGCACAGTATCACACTGACCTTAGTTAATAGTATCATAACACAACTCCTCCGGAAAACTTCTTCTGGTTAAAGTCCTCTCCGCTTATTATAACAGACTATGCCCGTTTCTCAAAGAGAAGCCTTTATTGATTTTTACCGCTTTTTATACTACAATAAAGGCAGATCAGCGTGGAGGAATACAGTGCAGATATGGCTAACCCGACGATCAGATTAAAGGATGAGTTTAATATTGAAGGGATAGTGACGATCCACCATTTTGCCTATCGGAGCGACTTCATCTTCAAGAGCGAATACCATGATTACTGGACGCTTTTTTATGTGGAAGACGGGGTCTTTGAGATCTCCCACCCCGGCAGAAAAGACCGTCCGGTCTCCCTGCTGAAAGACCATCTTTATCTCCAGATGCCGGACGAGAACTACTCTTTCCGCTCCCTTGGAGATGAACCTGCCACTGTCTTCACCATCGGTTTCTATTCCGGCGATGAGCACCTTGACCTGCTGGCCAACAAAGACCTGGCCTGCGACGAGGATCTGAAGGCCATCGTAGCTTCCGTCGCCAGGGAGAGCAGCCTCTGTTTTACCTCCCGGGTGGACAGCTCCTACGTCTATTATCTCGAGAGAAAATACAACCAGCCTTTCGGCGGAGAGCAGCTGATCGTCCTCTGGATCAAAGCTCTGTTCATCGAGCTGATGCGCCGCCGCTCAAGGGATAATCTCCTTGTGGAGCCGGTCTACGATTCCGAGTCTCTCAAGAGAGATATCCTCATGTTTGAGCGGATCACCAATTACTATATGGATCACATCACAGAACACCTGAAGATCGAGCAGGTCTGTAAGGATTTCGGCATCGGGCGTTCCCATCTTCAGCGGATCTTCCGCAGTCAGGCTGACATGGGGGCCATCGAATACTTCTGTCAGATGCGGATCAGCGTGGCCAGGGACTATATCCGGGATAAGGAGATGAGCCTTACGGATACGGCCAAGGCTCTCGGCTATTCCTCCATCCAGTATTTTTCCAAACAGTTCAAAAAGTATTCCGGCATGACTCCCTCGGAGTATAAAAATACCATCAGATCCGTCCAGAATGATCTCATCTACCAGCAGATCCATTACACAAATTAAACCTCCCTGAGCCATCCGGCATGAATTACATGACCTGCCGGACCGCAAGGGAGGTTCTTTATTTTGATCATTATTTCTTCTTATCTGATTCCTTATTCCTTGCCCCAGAGAAGGTCCGGATACAAGCCTGCTTCCTTCATCCTTCTGATGGCATTCACCACCACCTCTTTATCTTCTTTATAGGTGACGCCGTACCATTTGCCGGAGGATTCGGTCACCTCCACCGTAGCCTTTCCCTCAGAAAGGAGATCCGAGACCACGGAAGGGAGGAAATACTCACATTTCAGAGGATTGCTCTCCAGGTTCTCCGCCAGGAATGCCGGAAATCTGTCTTCCAGCTCCTTCATGAAAGAGGGGGTAAATCCCCAGCAGTTCATGGAAACCGGAGTTCCCTCAGGGATCTGCACCCAGGTCCTGCCCTCATCCGTTGTATAGGCCGGACCGTTTTCTTTCTTCTCGATCCT
>CAJGDH010000106.1 GCA_904502145.1 uncultured Eubacterium sp. | reverse complement strand
CGTTGTTCTGATATTCCAGGAGCATGGAGTTCCGGTCCCAGACCACCCTCTCCTGGTGAAATACATACTCTACAAAACTACGGACACGGCTGATGACATTCACTCCGAATCTCTCCCTGAAGTCCTCGGAGAGAAGCTCCTTAAGCCGGGCCCGGTTCTCCGGGGAGATGTCCGTCAGGGAAAAGTTGACTGCGGTGTAATCGTCCCAGTCAAGATTGTTGCATTCGAAATAGTTGAGGACATAATCCATCCCGACCGCCAGGTATTCTTCCTTGTCGGGCAGGGGGAAATATTCCTCGGTCATCTGTTCCGTTCCCTCGTCATATATACTGAGCTGAACCGCTTCCTCGCTGAGATCGATCCCCACAAATTTTCTGGTATTTAACATTTCCATGGTGATTCCTCCCTCCTAAAGCAGTTTCATGAAATGATCCGTAAAATAGCTCTTCATCAGGTACGCCTTCATCTTCTCCATACCGCTGTCGTCCCAGTTCATATGATTCAGGGAGAAGAAACGGCTGTCATCCCCGTCATAGGGGAAGGTCTCGAACTGGATGAGGGAAGGATCCTGCACCTTCTCTCCGGCTTCCTCCAGCCGGTAGTTCACATGGTCATCCTTGTAGAAATGCATGTGGCATACGTACATCCCCGGCATCACTTCCTCCAGGGATTTCTCTCTGCGGTAATCCTTCTGACCCTCGATCTCATAGAAGAGGGTCACTTCCTGCCCCTGTCCGCCGTGGTAGGTAAGGAAGGTGAACTCCCGGTAGAATACGGGGAGGGAGACGATATCATCATAGGCATGGTAGACCGGCAGATAGAATCTCTCCTTCAGGAAGCTGTCGATGATGTGGGATGCGGCATCCCTGATCTTCCTGCGCCATTTCTTCTTATCGGCGAAATAATACAGGAAATGTATCTTTGTGCGGCGTTCTTTGATCCGGCCTGCCAGGATTTCCTGACCGATGGCCATGTGCATCTCTTCCGTCAGCTCCATGGAGCCCTGGAGTTCCTTAAGGGAAGCGAATTCCAGGTATGCCCCGATGGTCTTCTCCGTCTCTTCATCCACATAGCCTTCCTCCACTTCCTGCATCTTCAGATACTGGTTGAGCAGGGAGGAAAATACGGGGAACACCCTGTCGGTATCATTGTCCGTAAAGATACACTGGGACAGGATCTTGCGCTCAAGTTCCTCCGTCTTCACGCCGAACTTGAGGCTTCTCTCCCAGAGGATACACAGATCCTCCATCTCCCCGTCATAATGACTGATCATGTATGCCAGGGTGTCTTTATTATATTTTTTCTGGAAGAAGGCGGATCTTGCCAGGGCAAGAACCGTGGGATTCTTCCTGTGACTGAAGTATTCAATACCGAAATTGGCCAGCTTCAGGCGTTTGGACGCGCCCATGATATGGACACCGTATTTCTCCACGCCGAAGAAGGCGGATTCCAGTCTTCCCACTTCCATATAGTAATCCAGAAGCCGTTTGCGGAATCCCCGGGCGACTTCCTCATAATTTACTCTTTCGATCCACTGATCAAGCTCCTGTTTCTTCTGGTGGTTGCCGTAGTAGGTGAGGAGCTGCTCAATGGCATAGATGCGGATCCAGTCCTTGTAATCGGGATTGCCGATGACCTTCTGGGCGGTCTTTACTTCCTCCACTCCCAGGAAATCCGTGATCTTTCCGGAAAGCATCAGGAGTACCTTCTTGTTCCCGGAGTTTCTCTCGATCCACTCCTTGGGGAACTGGCCCACCTTCAGGAAACGGACAAAGGAACTGTCGATCCCTTTAACATAACGCTGTTCCTTGCTGTCCACAAAATAGATCTGGGTCCGGTCGTTGAAATACTCTATGTTGGCACATCCAGAGGACAGGGGATAATACTGCTCGGTCCCCAGTTCGGGGTAGGCCACATACACACCGATCATGGATGGGTTGGTGCAGCGGATCTGCCGATAGAACAGGATGTCGCAGACCGCTTTGGCATTCTCCTTCTTCTCCAGGATCTCCTTCTGGAAACAGGTGTACAGGTAAGCCAGATGCTCGTTGATCCTCCCTTTCAGGAGCTGGTCCTCCACAAAGGGGACCATCTTGGAATAGTAAGCACCGAAGACTTCTTCATAGGCTTCCTGGTTCTTGAGGATATTGGTGTACAGGTATGCCTTCTCGTTGGCATCCAGAGTGTTGCTGTAGGTAAAATAGATCAGCACGCGCTGGGGCAGCTTCTCATATCTGGAGAAATCCAGACTCCGGATGAAGAATTCATTTAATCCGATGATCTTCAGGTTGGCTTCCACCGCCTCGCGGAAATAGCCGTGATACTCCCTGCCGATCCGGTTCCCCTTGATCAGGAGGGAACAGATCACCTGGAGGAAACGGTCATCCTTCTTGATGTGATAAAGCTTCTCCGCGATGTGGAAGATGGAATCCTGGTAATACTTGACCCTCAGTGCCAGACGGGCAAACTGGTAGGCCAGGGACAGGGAGATAAATCCGTAGCGGACTCCCCAGCGAAACACGCTCAGTTCAAATGAACCGGTATCCTCCATAAAGCTGGGATTCTCATTCAGCAGAGAACATGCCTCATAGTACAGAAGAGAACTGTTGCAGCCGTTCTCAAACAACATCTTGATGGTGTCGTACTGGAGGCGTTCATTGTATACGTACTCCCGGTCGATGTAGATCAGCATCCACAGGGCCAGGTCTTTATGTTCACTTCTCTCATAGTAGGAGCGGATGGCGATCACGGCTTCGGAGATTGCCTCCGGAGTGCCGTAATAGATGGACTTCAGGTAGAGGAAATAGTTGGATTCAAACTCGGAGAACTCTTTCTCCTTCTTCTTCTCCTCCAGTTCATTTAAGATGGCTTCCGCCTCTTCCTTCTTATCCTCCATGAGGGCGATATGCATCAGATAGAGCTTCCACACACTGTCCCCGGTACGGAACCAGAGATTATCCAGGGTCTGGCGGGAATCCTCCGCAAAGTCTTCAAAACGGATGCCGCCGGTACGGAAGTAAAGGTAATTATGCATGAGCTCAGCTGTCTGCTTTTTCAGCTGGATCTGCTGCTCTTTCTCCTGGGAGACGGCGGGCAGTGTGCCCCACCACTCCACCGGGATCTCAAAGTGCTGGCGGATGGTATCGATCCGGATGACATCGCTGCCCATGGTGAAGTTCTGGTTTTTCTCGATCCGGATGGAGAATCTTCCCTCCTGGAAATCCGCGTCGGTAAACCGCTCATGGGAGATGGAAACCTGCCCCTTCTCCGTAGAGATCCTTCCCTCGATATATCCTTCCTGGCCCATGGTGATCAGGATCTCTTCCCTGTTCTTCCCGGAATCCAGGATGATCGTTTTTTCCTCGACGGAAAGCATGACCAGTTCCTTATAGCCGGCAGCGCTTAAGAATTCCTCCATGATCAGGTTCTTGTCGCGGCTTTTCATCAGGTTGTGGTAAAGTACCTGCTTCTCGGGCTGTTCTTTCAGGAAGACATTCGAGAAGTTGGGCTGGAAGAAGATCTCCCTGGCCTGGGCCCTGTCATGGTAATACAGGTCCATAAAGCCGTTCATATCGCTGATGAACCCGTCTTTGACCGGGATCATCTTGGGGGCGATGGTCACCATAAAGGGAATGTTGAATTCTCCGCCGTTGGTGATAAAGATAAAATCCCCGGGATAGTTCTCCCCGCTGACCGCCATGGTCCCGTCAAACATAAAGCGGAAATCCCGGCGTTTACCTTCGAACTCCTCCGTGTCCAGGATCATCTTGTCGCTGGTGGAGAAGATCTTTCCGCAAAGGGGGATCCCGTTCTCGCTCTCGATGGACAGGGTTCCTCTGTAGGTGTCCCCCTCCTCAACCGTCAGGTCCAGGCCCAGGGTGGAAAGATGCACGATAGGGATTCGGTTGTTTTTCATTTTCTCATTCATATAATCCATTCGATTCACCAATCATCAGAAGAAAAGTGTGCAGGGCACACTTTGTGGAACATTTATGCTATTTCTCTTATCGTCAAATAAAGGCTACCTTTGCCGGACACATGCTTCACGACATAAGTAACCTTTATTATAGCAAATCTTTCTTTATTTTTAAACAAGAACAGGTCAATTTTTTACTTTACTTTTACTTTTTTTACTTTGCTCCAGGCGGACGTATAGGTCACTCCTTCCCAGCGGAACTTGCTGCGGATACGTACATAGAGTGTGCCTTTGCGGGACAGGCCGAAGCGGCAGACGGATTTCTCCGCGCGGAAGACCTTGCTTCCCGGCTTTTTAAAGGACTTTTTCCTGCTGTACTGCACCTGGATCTTCTTGTCCTCCCACAGGACCAGCCCCTTCCGTTTCAGGGAGACCTTCTTCCTGCCCCCGCTGCTGATCTTTGCGATCTCCACCGGCCTTAAGGTGACGTTGACGGCCGTATTGCTGTGCCCGCTGAGTTTTACCGCGCCCTTCTTTCCGGTGTAAGCCACCACGTAATAAACGCAGTAATCCCCTTCTTTCACCTTCCGGTCCGTGTATTTATTGCCGGTGACTGTGGCGATCTTTTTGTTGACCCCATTGTTCAGCCGGCGGTATACATAATAACCCGCAGCTCCGGCCACCTTCTTCCACCGCAGGGAAGTCCCTTTCCTGTCGTTGCGGCATGCACGGATCACCGGTGATTTGGGCATTGCGGAGACCGTCCAGGAGTCATAGCTGCTCTTTCCCTTGAACAGCTCTCCGATCCTGGGATATCCGTAGCCGTATTTGTCATCTTTTCCGGATTTGCCCAGATCCACACAGTACCTCTTCAGCTCCAGACAGGTTCCCTGGACGGAAAGCTTCTTATTGCGGAGCTTGATGTAGGCGAAGGCGGAAGTGATGTGGGGTGCCGCCATGGAGGTTCCGGATTCCATCTTGAGGACGGACTCCGACCCGATCCAGGCACTGGTGATCATGCTGCCCGGGGCGGAAAAATCGACGGCACTGCCAAAGAAGGAATAGTCCGCCAGATTCAGGTTTTTATCCAGGGCGGAAACGGCGATCACCTGATCATTACAGGCGGGGTAGCAGTTCTGCACATTTCGCCCTGCTACCTCCTCGGTCAGGTTGCCCGCCGCGGTGACGATGGGGATCCCTTTCTTGTAGGCCTTGTCGATCGCTTTGTCCAGGAAGGTATACCGGGAAGCGTAGGCGGACAGAAATCCGTAGCTTACGTTCATGATATCCGCTTTCCCGGATATGGCGTAATTGATCGCCAGGTTCATGACCAGGGCGGAGGAAGTCCCACCTCCGTCCGCGATCTTCAGGACCAGCAGGTTGACATTGTCCGGTGTCAGATCGGCGATGATCCCGGCCACGTGGGTTCCGTGTCCGTTTGTATCCTGAATGTTCTTACTGTTGTTGATGATATTCTTGCTGGCAGGAAGAATGGTTCTTCCTGAGAAGGCTTCGTGCTCCTTATTGATGCCTGTATCAATAACAGCGACGGTAAGTGAGGATGCCAGTCCTGAATCGGCGGCTCCGGTCTTCAGCTTGTCCATCCCGGTGACGGATCCGCCCCAGGAAACGGACTGGGCCATCCTGTTCACCGAGAAGATCTCATCGATGAAACAATTCTCTTCCCCGAAATCTGCTTTGATCTTCTCATAGGCATCCCTGGTGTCTTCTTCGCTGGCAAAACAGAGGATGGTCTCCTCCCCTTCTTCGTACCGGTATTTCTCCGTGGCTCCGTATGTGTCGGAGACCTCTGTGGAGTAGATCACGATCCTCTTTGACTGGTAAGGCGCCGTGATGGAATAAGTCCCCTCGCCGGCCTCCTCCAAAGAGTAGATATTTCCCTTCTCAGCCTCCTGTTTTTCAAGGAATTCACTGAGTTTCTGCCCGGATGAAACCGCCTCTTTCATGGCAGAAGTGGTCACGGAAAATGTATCCGTAAATTTCCCTTTCTCCCCATCCACCTCAACTTTACCGGATTTCTCCCGGACCAGGACCTCCTCAAAATAGGAGTCCTCCCAGTCCTCATGAAGCATCTGAATGGCTTCCCCGGCACTGTCCAGATCCTCCTCCCTGCAGACCGTCTCCGCATGGGAACAGACCGGGATGGCCAGAAACAGGGTCATCAGAAGAAAGACTGCGATCATATGGCTTATGTAATTGTGTATCACTTTTTTCATGTCTTCCTCCTTTCCCTGCATGGCAGATATTTCTTACTGTTTAATCATCCCGCAATGCGGAAACCGCCCGATGATAGTCACTCAGGCTTCCCGCCTTCTTTATCTTCTTGATCGTCTTTTCCCGTCCCGGGAAATTGGTTTCCATATAGCACCACAGTTCTTTCATCTTGAAGAGGACGTTCTTTTCTCCTGACAGGACCTCACGGTATCCCTCAAGAACTTCATCATGAAAACGAAAGAATCTGTATATATCGAATGTTATAGATTTGTCTTCCGCCCCGTCAAGGGACTGGCGGCAGAGCTCCGGCAGCTGTGGATTCCCGGTCATTCCCCTGCCGAACATGACGGAATCAATCCCGGGGAATCTCTCCAGACAGTCCCGGAAATCCTCCACCGTAAATATGTCCCCGTTATAGGAGAGGG
>CAJGDH010000105.1 GCA_904502145.1 uncultured Eubacterium sp. | reverse complement strand
CTGGTGGTGATCGACGAAGGCTTCTCCTTCACCGGGGAACAGAAGAAAAAACTAAATGTACCGGTCCTCTGCCTGAGGCCCAGGACCATCTGCGCAGGGATAGGCTGCAAGAGGGACATGGCTGCGGCACCCATCGAGGAAGCCCTGCTTGATACATTAAAAAAAGAAGGCCTGAGCCCTCTTTCTTTAAACTGTATTTCCACCATTCCCCTGAAAGCCGGCGAACCCGGAATCCTGACCACGGCTTCCCGTCTGGGGGTCCCCCTCAGGGTCATCCCCACCGAGGAGATCGAAGCCCTCGACACCGATGAACTGGGAATCCAGACCTCCGCCTATGTGGAGAAGCACACGGGAGTCCCCTCCGTATCCACCGCCAGTTCCTACCTGGCTTCCGGCAGGGGGAAGATCCTGGTGGACAAGGCAAAATACAAAGGGATCACCATCGCCCTTTCCAGGGCGGTCATTCCCTGATCACTTCCAACACTTTTGCGAACTCCATTTTACCGCCGAAGAGATCCAGGGCGCTGCCGATGGTGACATCCACTTTGTCCCGTCCCAGCGCCTTAAGCTTTCTCAAGTCCTCAAAGCTGCCTATCCCTCCTGCGTAGGTCACGGGGATCCCGTCCCAGCTGCCCAGAAGGGCAGCCAGTTCTTCTTCGATCCCTGCTGCTTTTCCTTCCACATCCACCGCGTGGATCAGAAATTCACTGCAGTGGCCGGCCAGCCGGTCCAGTGTTTCTTCGTTGAGAACGACGTCCGTGAACTTCTGCCAGCGGTCCGTCACGATATAATAAGCTCCGTCTCTTTTTCTGCAGCTTAAATCCAGAACGATATGCTCTTTTCCCACGGCTCTTTCCATGGCGGAGAGATTCTCCCGGTTGATCCTTCCTTCCTTAAAGACAAAGGAAGTGACAATGACATGGGATGCCCCCTGCTCCAGGAAGAACCCGGCATTCTCCGCATTCATTCCCCCGCCGATCTGCAGGCCTTCAGGGTAGGCGTCCAGGGCCAGGCAGGCCTGGTGCACATCCATGGGATAATATTTGCTTGAAGGGGGATTCAGCAGGATCACATGCCCTCCTTTTAATCCGGCATCCCTGTAGAGCCCTGCGTAATAATCCCCGGACTTCTCCGAGACAAAATTATCCTCGGCATAATCTCCCCGGTCCAGGAGACTGCCGCCCACGATCTGCTTTACCTTTCCGTTATGGATATCTATGCATGGCCGAAATCTCATCTGCCCATCTCCCTTCTTCCGATGAAAGATACTTCCTGTTCCCCTGCCAAAGAGGGAGGAAACTCAATCTATATCACGGTAAACATACTGAATGCGGAGGGAACCGCATAATCCTCTTTCAGTTCCTCAGGGGTGACCAGGATCCAGTCCTTCTCCCCGGCCAGCCTTTCCCTGATCCGGTCGTTCAGCCGCCGCAGGCGGACCCGGTAGCCGGTCATATGCCATTCCACATGGGAGAAAATGTGTTTTCCTTCCCCCAGTGAGATCAGGTCAAAATCCCGGATTCCCTGTGTCTCCAGCAGTTCCTCCACTTTCTCCACAGTGTAAACCCCCTCCATGTTGGGGTATTCCCACAGACCGGCCAGGAGACCTTTGCCGGGTCTTTTGTGGAGAAGGATCCTGTTTCCGTACTCCATGATCAGGACTGCCCTGTCCTCGATCCTTCTTGCCTTCTTTTCTTTCCTTGCGGGAAAATCCTCCTCCCGCCCCAGTTTCCTTGCCTGGCAGACAGGCTCCCATGGGCACCGGTCGCACAGGGGCTTCCCCCGGGGAAGGCACACGGTGGCTCCAAGGTCCATCAGAGCCTGGTTGTAATCCCCAGGTCTTTCAGAAGGCATGACCCGGACCACTTCCCTCTCCAGGTCTTTCTTCACCTTTGTTTTACGGATATCTCCATCCTCCGCCAGAAGCCGGGAAAATACCCTGAGGACATTGCCGTCCACAGCTGCCCTGGCCCGTCCGAAGGCGATGGAGGAGATCGCTCCGGCGGTGTATTCCCCGATGCCCTTCAGGGAAAGAAGGTCATCATAGCCGGCGGGGATCTCCCCGGCGAACCGGTCCATGATGGTCCGGGCCGCCTCCTTGATATTCCTTGCCCGGTTGTAATAGCCCAGTCCCTCCCAGAGCTTCATCAGGGTCTCGTCAGAAACCCGGGAGAGGGTTTCCACATCCGGCAGGGCCTCCATCCACCGGTCATAATATCCTTTTACCGCCTCCACCCTGGTCTGCTGCAGCATGATCTCGGAGATCCACACCTGGTATGGGGTGGGCTGACTCCTCCAGGGGAGGATCCTGGCATGGTGGTCATACCAGGCCGTCAGAGCTTCTCCGATCCCGGGAGGAGCGGTTTTCAATGGTACCAGGATCTGTCTCCAGTGTGCCAGAGATCCTCCATCCGGAAGGAAGCGTTGGCAGGGCTGGTGGAGGGGAGCTTCCGGGCAGGAATCCCTGTCCGGTCCTGGATATATTTTTTATAGTATTCGTATGATTTGGCCCCGTTGCAGTAGATCTGACGGATGGGGGCAGACTCCAGGATGGGTGTCAGGTCATTTGCCATCACATTTCTTATGCTGCTGTCGGAGGAGCCCACGATCTCACAGCTGGCGATGGTATCCCACAGGGCGATGTGGTTCCGGTGCAGCATCTCCGCCCGCTCTTCCACGGTAACCGGGTATTCTTCCGACAGAAGGTAAGCCATCAGTTTCCAGAACCGGTTCTGCGGATGTCCGTAGAAAAATGCCGCCTCCCTGGATTTTACCGAGGGAAAGCTCCCCAGGATCAGAATGCGGGATTCCCCGTCATAAAGAGGGGGGATGGGATGGTCTATTCTCTGTGCCGGTTTCATGGTGACTCCTTCTTAAAACGGTCAACTACAACGAAAGCTGTCGCAACATGGCCATCGCGACAGCTTCCTTATAGATTGTAAAAGTGAGGTTTTTCTACACGTAATCTGCTTGGTTGATCTCAAGTCCGTAAGACTCTTGCATGACCTTTTCAGGCCTGCCGGCATGACTCCGGCGGATCAGAATATCTCGTATTCCTTCCCGTGGCGGTCAAGCCAGCGCCGGCACTCATTGTACTCCGGCATGATCTTCTCCACCTCTGTCCAGAAGGCGGATGAGTGGTTCATCTTCTTCACATGAGTAAGCTCATGGATGATAATGTACTGGATCACCTCGATGGGCAGCATGGCAAGCTTCCAGTCAAATTTCAGGGTGTGTTTTCTGGTACAGCGGCCCCACAGGGTCCTCTGATCCCTCACCGCAAGATTGCTGTATCCGAAGCGGGGCAGTTCGAACCTGGATCCCGTCGACAGATTGGTGATGTGGACGTTCCGGTAGGACAGTCCCAGCTTTTCGCTGAAATCCTTGACATAGTGCTTAACGATAGCCGCTGCCTTCTTCTTATAATAACGCATGATACAGTAGCGGATAAAATCCTGGTTGGTATTGTCCGTACGTATGGTGAGGATCTTTTCGCCGCCCTCTCCCTGATCCAGGTAGACTTTGGTCTCCTCTCCCTCCGGAACATGACGGATCCGGAGTCTGAGATCCATATTGCCGAGATGGGGAAGATACTGGCCGTTGCGATAGATCAGCCTGCCATTCTCAAGCTCAAGGATCGAAGGAAGGGATTGGTGGTTCCTGTTCTTCTTCATCTCGTACTCTCTGAAGATCTTCTCCTTGTTGACCTCCAGATACCGGTCGATCATCTCCTGCTTCATTCCGACAGGTACTTTCATATCGACGGACAGATCATCATTGACAACGATCTTCACATATCTCCAGTTTCCCAGGATCACATGGATATCCAGTTTGTTTCCGTTCTGCGCAATCTGAAAACTCGACATCAAAATACCTCCTTCCGCAGAATATAGTACCACAATTTAATGTGTTATTTCAAAGTATAACTTGTTTTTTCTCTGCTGACAATATATTTAACAGAAATTTAACATGTTTAACAGATAGCTGGCCATATTGCTAAGGGGAAGAAATAGAATTATAATATATTCGGAATATTTAGTACATGGAGGAAACGAAAAAACCGGACCCTGACTGATCAGGGTCCGGATGTTTTTTCTTCTTACTCTGCTGTATAAGGCATTAAAGAGACGTGTCTTGCTCTCTTGATCGCAACAGTAAGTGCTCTCTGATGCTTTGCGCAGCTTCCTGTGATTCTTCTCGGTAAGATCTTTCCTCTCTCGGAAACGAATCTCTTTAAACGGTTTGTATCCTTGTAATCGATCACTGCATTAGGATCTGCACAGAAAACGCAGACTTTTTTTCTTCTGCGGCCGCCTCTTCTTCTCATGGGAGAATCGCCGCGTTCTTTATTGTATGCCATTGAATATTACCTCCTGATTCCTCTTTCGTTAAATAAAGGGCAGTTCCTCTTCGATTCCGTCCGGGATTGCCATAAAATCGTTGTCCATTACCTGGCCGGCATCTGCGCCTGCAGGGTCGGGACGGGCCGGAGCCTGGGGCTGTACCGGCTGGGAACTCTGCTGCGGATAACCGCCGCTGTAGCTTGCCGCGCTGGCCTTGCTTTCCGCAAAATCCTGCTCCTCCACCACGATGTCGGTGGTATAAACGCGCACGCCTTCCCTGTTGGTATAACTGCCTGTCTGGATCCTTCCGGAAATGACGATCTTGGTACCCTGTTTTAAATACTTCTCCGCGAATTCACCCTGACGTCCGAAAGCAACGCAATTGATGAAATCCGCATCGGGCTCGCCATCCCGTCTGAATCTTCTGTTTACCGCTAAAGTGTATCTTGCTACGCACGTTGTACGCTCGCCCTGTGAATATCTTACATCGGGGTTGCGGGTCAGTCGTCCCATCAAAACAACTTTATTCATGGAATTCCTCCTATCCGTGACTATGCGTCCTGTCTAACGCACAGATATCTGATGACCGGCTCCATGATACGAACACGACGTTCAATCTCAGCTGGGCAGTCACTGGATGCATCGAACTGGATGAAGTAGTAATATCCTTCTCTCATCTTCTGAATCTCGTAAGCTAATCTCTTCTTACCTGCTTCATCGATGTTGGTGATCACACCGTTAAGGGATTCGATCAGAGCTTTCACTCTTTCAACCGCTTCGACTCTTTCTTCTTCCTCGAGCTTCGCGTTGATAACCAGACATAATTCATACTTATTCATGGTTATTATTTACCTCCTTCTGGTCAATATCGGCCCGCCTTCCTTCAGGGCGAGCAAGGAAAATAAGTTACTACAGTTGTCCATTCTATCATAGAGCATTTATAAAAACAAGTTAAAATTTAAAGAAAACCCCGGAAATTTTTCTCCACCAGTTTCCGCGGGACCAGGACATCCCTGCCGCATCTCATGCACCGGATGCGGAAATCCATCCCTACCCTCAGGATCTTCCATTCATTCCCGCCGCAGGGGTGGGGCTTTTTCATCTTTATCATCTGGTCTACCTGAAAATCCATCCCTTACTCCTTTTTGTTCTGCCTGTCTGTCTTTTGTTTTATCATGATAACAGATATTTTTTTCCGCGTCAAAATGAACAGTAAAAGTCCCGACAGGCAGAGGATCAGCAGGATGATGGCGATCTTCTCTCTGTGTATATACCAGGTCCTCCCGATGGAGGGCTTCATCACCAGAACCTTCTTCTCCCGGCCGTTCTCCCGGGCACTGATCCGGTTGCCGGCATAGTCCCAGGCCTCGTAGCCGATGACCTGCTCCCCGGGCCATGATGACAGATAGCCGTTGATGCTGTGATTCTCCTGGAAATCCTTTCCGTTAAGAAAAATGACCTGTTCCCCTTCTTTTCGCCTTATGTAGATCTTCACCCTCTTAAGCAGGGTATTGTCCATGGCTGTGACTGTGTAGGACTTTTGGTCAACGGCATAGTTATCTTTATCCAGACCGCCTATCCTGACGGATGGCGGGGTTTTGTCCACCGTAAAATTCAATGGCACTGTCCACAGTTCATTCCCACTTTCCGTGAGATAATCCCCGGGATTGCGGGGATCCTTCTCCCTGCTCCTGAGGGTGACGTGGTAATCCCCCTCCTGGGCGAATACCTCTTCAGGGATACGGCATCGGGTCCTGTACCAGCCTTTGAAAACAGCCGGAAGGACTCCTCCTCCTTCCCCCTCTTCACTTCCTGTTAATCTCTTCTCCTCAATCTTGAGCTCCTTTTCATCCAGGCTGAAGTATTCTTCCTGATCGCGGGTCACCGTAACTTCCGTCAGCAGAGGGTGGAGGGAATAGACCGTAAATGAGATCTCCCTCTCCCGGTTCCCGTAATACTTCTCCAGACGGGCAAGGGTATCCTCCGGGAGGACGAACCTGCTCCCGAAGCGGTCCACGCAGAAAGAGAGCTCCCGGACCGGTGAATGGTTGCCTGCCAGATCGCAGGCAGACACTCTGAGCAGATAGCGGTTGTCGTATTTCTTCTCCCTGGGGAGGTCCTTCCAATAAAAACGCACTGTTCCCTCCCCGGAATCATCCCTGAACATATACTGACCGGCCTTCTCTGCTGCGGTCATATCCGTATAGCACAAAGATGCCTGGCACTGGCTCCTGTCCATGTTCCGGTCCCATATCCTGATCTCCGG
>CAJGDH010000104.1 GCA_904502145.1 uncultured Eubacterium sp. | reverse complement strand
ATGTGGCCGGCTGGATACAGTTTGCCCAGGTACAGAAAAGAAATGTACGGAAGAAACGGGTTCCGAATTCCACATACAGTTCATTTCCCTTGCCGAACAATCCCAGAATCTGTCCCGGGAAGAGCTGGAACATCAGGAAGGCAAAGAACGACACCAGAAATGCTGCCTTGACCGCCAGCATGTAGGTATCCTTGACCCTTTTGTACTGCCTTGCCCCGTAATTGAAGCTCTCGATGGGCTGCGATCCCTGCGCGATCCCGATGACCACGGAGAAAAACAGCTGGTTGACCTTCATGACGATCCCGGCGCAGGCGATGGGGATGGATTCCCCGTAAACCGACAGGGCGCCATAGTATTTCAGAGAATTATTGAGAATGATCTGGGTCGCCATCATGGCGATCTGATTGACACAGGAAGCCACACCCAGGGAAGCTGTCTTCATGACAGTGTCAAGACGGACCCGCAGATGTTTCATTTTCAGCGGCCTGGTCTTGAAATTACGCATATACCAGATGACCAGTCCTCCGGAGAAGATCTGGCCCGCCACGGTAGCCAGGGCCGCCCCGGTCATTCCCCAGCCAAAGCCGATGACGAAGAGGGCGTCCAGGAAAACATTGATGATGGCTCCGGACAGGGAGCAGATCATGGTCATGTTGGGGCTTCCGTCGGCCCGGATCAGATGCCCCCCTCCTATGGTGAGCACCAGGAAAGGAAATCCCACCGCTGTGATCCTCACATACTCCACCGCGTAGGGCAATACGTCCGCCGGGGAACCGAAGAAGAGCAGCATGGGTTCCAGTATGATCTCCGTAATGATAAAAAGGACCGTTCCCAGACTAAGGAGCATGGTCAATGCATTTCCCACGAAATAAGGTGCCCTGTCATACTCTTTCCGACCCATGCTCAGATTGAAATTGGCCGCCCCGCCGATCCCGAAAAGGAGGCCGATGGCCGTGCAGGACATGGCCAGGGGGAAGGCGATATTGGTGGCCGCGTTGCCCAGGGTCCCCACGTAGCGCCCGATAAAGACCTGGTCGACGATATTGTAGACAGCGCTCACCAGCATGGCAATGATGCTGGGCACCGCAAATTTGAACATAAGGGACCCGATGGGTCCTTTTCCGAATAATTCCTCTCTGGATACCGGTTCCATAGTTATATACTCCTTCATGGAAAAAGGCTGCCGCTTAAGTGGCGGCAGCCTGTGTTATCAATATTTCTCCCGTCTTCCGGAGACCGGATCAGTCCTCCTCGTCCTCCAGATAGAGGGTTTTCAGTCTCACGAGGTTATCCACATGAAGTTCCAGTGCCTTCTGCAGATAGTTGTCGATGCTGACATAGTCTTCCTCAATGGCTTCAAAGAAGGAACGGATATAGCTTTCTCTTCCGGCAAAGAGCTTCCTTGCTCTCTCGCGGTAGATCAGGCTGTCCGGTTCACCTGCCGGGAACAGCTTGTCGATCATCAGATCAACCGCATCCGCGGATGACTCGGAAGACCTGATATATTCCTTGATGATGTCCTCTTTGGATACACCCAGGGCATAGAGAAGAAGGGCGGTGAGCATACCGGTCCTGTCCATGCCTGCGGAGCAGTGGTAAAGGATGGATCCGCCTCTCTTATTCATCAGCATGCCGAAGAACTGCTTCATCTGTTTCTGGATGATCTGATTGTTGACGAACTTCTGGTACATCCGCTCCATATATTCTTCCGCATCGAAATTCAATGCCTTCACCATCTTGCGCACATCATCCATGGCGTATTCCGTATCCGGATCCACCTCTTTATGCAAGATGAAAAGAGCCTTGAGATGGTTCTCAATGATCTCCCTGTCGGTCTTGGTAAAAAGCACGTCCTGGATCTTCTCCATATAAAGAGGATTCCACACGATGGAGATACCGTTCTCCTCGATGCATGGTTCCGGCATAGCCTTCCTCTCCGTATCGGTACGAAGGTCAATGATCAGCTTAACCTTATATTTATTCAGTAAAAGATCAAGATCCGCCTCTGTCGCTCCACTGATGCAGCCGCTCTTGATCAGGCGTTTCTTGCGGAGAACACGTCCGTCCTTTGTCCGGATCCCACCAAGGTCCCTGGCATTCGGAATGCCGATAAAATCAATCTTACCCATGAAAAAACCTCCCCAAAAATCTATCATAAATCAGAATTCCAGATATAAATTCCTATTATAATAATAGATTTTACAGGGAGGAAAGTCAATGAAGTTTTCTTGCCCTCTGTCCGTAATTATAAGCCTTTTAAGCCTGCTCTTCCGGACTCTTTTTATCCATTTTTATGTATCTTACGGCAAACCGGGCACTGAAATACCCGACAGCCACGGTTCCGATGATCATGAGGAATAAAATGATCTCCGTAGCGAAGCTTCCCAGCCGATCCACGTATTTCTCCCCGGCCAGTTTGGCAAGGGCATTCATATATTCCGTGGTGTCCGTCCAGAGAAAGACCTGGTGGGACAGAGGAAGGAGGGCAGCGGCACCGTAGCCGAAGCATATCCCTTCTTTGGATCCGTAACCCAGGATCCGGCGGATCAGCTCAGAAACCGCCATGGCGATGATGGCAATAATGAGACCGGAGAAGGACAGTTTGATCCCCATGACCGCCGTCACGATGCACCAGAAGATGCCGATGGCGGCAAACACACCGATATTTTTATGTTTCTTGGTCATGTAGACCACCGGCAGAGCACACAGGACTGCACAGAGCGGGGCGAAAAACACCCAGCAGTATGCGCTCAAAAAGCTCAGGGCCTCCATACCGGCGACCAGAAGAATATAGATAAGAAAAGCGGGCATCAATGAGGCCACTACTCTTCCCTTCTTCTTTTTACTCCGCTCGGCATCCCTGGCTTTCTTGCTCTCCATCTCATAAAGAATCCCCGTCTTATTCCGAGGTTCCTGCTTCTGATTACCTTCCATGTCCTAATCCTCCGAAACAAATGTAAACTCGTATAAAATGAACATACATTAGTTGGATTGGCATGTCAAGAATTTTCAGAATACGCTGTCGCCGGCTGAGGGACTCTGGGTCGTTCCCTGATTATCCTGTGTGGTTCCCGAACCTGTTCCCTGATTGTCCTTAGTGGTGCCGGAACCAGCATCCTGGTCTTTCTGAGTAGAGCCGGAACCCGCACCCTGATCTTTCTGGGTATTTCCGGAACCGGTGCCCTGATCTCCCTGTGGCGGTGTCTGGCCGTTATTTACATCCGGGGGAGCCTGTCTGCCGTCCGTGGAGCCTTGGGAATCCTGCTGACCGTCTTCAGCAGATCCTGGCTGATCCTGCCGGTTTCCCGGGAACCCTTTCCCGCCGCGGGGACCGCCGAAATCTTTTCCGCATCCCTGCTCACTTCGGATGTTGGGAGGCTGCATTCCTGCTGACATCATTCCACCCCTGTTGTCATGTCCCACGGTATAGCCGATGGCAAAAAACATGACGCAGGCGAGGACGCCTCCGGTGATAATTGCTGATTTATATTTTTCCCACATAATTATTTACCTCCTTATCTTGTGGTAGTTGCACTATAATGGAAAAAAATGAAAAGGCTGTGGAGATATTGTGAAAAAAGAATGAACATATCTGCGTAATTTATCATAGGATTTTTGGAAAATATAGAGTATAATACTCTTCAGAGAGAAAAGGAGGGAAGTCATATGTCAGAAAAACAGGAAGACAAACGATTGCTTTTTGCCGAGATCATGGAGTCATTGCTCCGCAAGGCACACGAGAACAGAAATGTTTTGGAGTATAAAGACATCGATGCTTCTTTTAAAGACTTCGACCTTACTCCTGAAAGATTCGACTGGATCCTCAATCACTTTGAGCAGCAGGGTATCGACGTGCTCAATACCAACGAAGATGAGGACATGATCGATGATGAAGCCGAACTGATCAACGATGAAGATATCCTGAAAGGGGTCAGCCTGGAAGATCCTGTCCGTATCTATCTGAAAGAGATCGGCAGCATCCCTCTTCTGTCCGCTGAGGAGGAAGTATTTCTTGCCAAGAGGATCGAAGAAGGGGACGAAGAGGCGAAAAAGCAGCTGACGGAAGCGAATCTCAGGCTGGTGGTCAGTATCGCTAAAAAATATGTCGGCCGCGGCATGTCTTTCCTGGACCTGATCCAGGAAGGGAACATCGGCCTCATGAAGGCTGTCGAGAAATTCGACTACCGCATGAAGAACAAATTCAGTACCTACGCCACCTGGTGGATCCGCCAGGCCATCACCCGGGGTATCGCCGACAACGGCAAAACCATCCGTGTACCGGTCCACATGGTGGAGACCATCAATAAGACCCTCCGGGTCTCCAGAACCCTGCTCCAGGAACTTGGAAGAGAACCCACCTCCCGGGAGATCGCAGATAAGATGGGGCTGTCCGTCCAGAAGGTGGAGGAGATCCTTAAGACCTCCAGAGACCCCGTCTCCCTGGATACCCCCATCGGTGAGGAGGAGGACAGCCAGCTGGGAGACTTCATCCCGGACGAAACCTCCGTATCCCTGATCGATTCCGTCTCAAGATCCATGCTGAAAAAAGAGCTGGATGAAGCCATGAAGTCCTTGAGCGAAAGAGAACGGGAGGTCCTGCGCCTGCGTTTCGGGCTGGATGACGACCGTCCGAAGACCCTGGAAGAAGTGGGAAAAGAGTTCAGGGTCACCAGAGAGAGGATCCGCCAGATCGAAGCCAAAGCTCTTCGCAAACTGAAGAATCCCATCCACAGCAAGTACTTAAGAGGCTTCCTGGATGAATGAAAAAATGAACGAAAAATCACCGAAATGACAAATAAGTGCACGAAATGTTTCAAAAAGATTAAAAATATAGCTGAAATTTTTCATAACAATGGATTGACACATCCATCGTTCCGGTGTTAGTATTGAGACGTAGAGAGGAATTCCTCTCCACGTCTTTTTTATTTTCATACTTGCTAAAGGGCTTTCGCTTTTGTGAATTCAAGGGTGGGGGCTTTTTTTTGTCCATCTTCAGAGCCGGGCAAATCGAAGGGCCCTATTCCATATAAGCTGGCTTAAATATGGGATAGGGCCCGAAGATTTATGTGGCGAGAAGCCACATCGAGACGGAACGAAGTGGAGTCGAGATGCGCGGCTCTGAAAGAGCGCAGAAAAAACGGGGTGCAGCAGGAAATGCTGCACCCCAGTATTATTTTTACGCTATATACTATCTGTTCTCTACCGGTTTTCTGAGAATACCAAGCAGAACAGCGCCGACTACGGAACCAACCAGAAGGGCAACGAGGTACATTACAGGATTGCCGATGGTCGGGATAACGAAGATACCACCGTGAGGTGCACGTAAGGTACAGCCAAAGGCCATGGATAATGCACCACCAACTGCGGAACCGATCACGCAGGACGGGATAACGTGTCCGGGATCTCCTGCTGCGTAGGGGATAGCTGCCTCGGAAATGAAGCAGAGACCCATGATGGCATTGACAGGAGCTGCCTTACGGTCGTTGTCCGTAAACTTGGTTTTGAATGCGAAGGAAGAGATTGCGATAGCAATCGGAGGTACCATACCACCAACCATAACAGCTGCCATGATCATAAAGCCCTGCGGGCTGGCTTCTGTTGCGGTTGCAAGAGCTGCGGTACCGAATACGTAGGCTGCCTTGTTGAACGGGCCACCCATATCGATGGACATCATGCCGCCGACTACTGCTCCAAGGAGGATAGCGTTAGCTCCGCCGAGGGAACCGAGTGCGTTGGCAAGAAGGGTGTTCAGCCATGCGAAGAACGGGTTGATGGCGAACATTACGGCACTGATCAGAGCCAGGCCGCCTACAGGATAGATGAGCATAGGTCTCAAACCATCCATGGAAGCCGGCATCTTCTCTGTGATCTTCTTCAGGAAGAGCAGCAGATAACCTGCGATGAAACCTGCGAACAGAGCGCCGATGAAACCACCGGATACCGGGTTGGCTTCGCCGCCGTTTACAGCTGCGATAATGCTGGCAAAGGATGTACCCTGAGCTGCGATCCAGCCACCTACGAAACCGGGCATCAGACCTGGTCTGTCGGCGATACTCATTGCGATGTATCCGGCAAGGATCGGAAGCATGAAGTTGAATGCGTACTCACCGGCTGTCTTCAGAATGGCAGCGAGGGGAGTATTCTTACCAAAGTTAGCGGGGTTGATGCTGTAATCGTCAAAAAGGAATGCCAGAGCGATCAGGATACCACCACCGATAACGAACGGCAGCATATGGGATACACCGTTCATCAGGTGTTTGTAGATCTGATGGCCGAAGGATTCATTTTCGCCTTCATCGGCTGCAACTTCACCGGTATGATGATATACGGGAGCTTCGCCGTTTACGATCTTCTCGATCAGTTCCTGAGGTTTATGGATACCATCCTGAACCTTTGTCTTGATGACAGGTTTTCCGTCGAAACGTGCCATCTCAACGTTCTTGTCTGCTGCGATGATGATACCTTCGCAGGCAGCAATCTCTTCTTTGGTCAGGACGTTCTTTGCACCGCCGGAGCCGTTGGTCTCAGCTTTTAACGAAATGCCGAGCTCTTTACCTTTCTCCTCCAGTGCTTCTGCTGCCATGTAGGTATGAGCGATACCAGTGGGGCATGCAGTGACGGCAAGAATACGATATCCGGATGCAACGTCAGCTACGGGAGCTGCT
>CAJGDH010000103.1 GCA_904502145.1 uncultured Eubacterium sp. | reverse complement strand
GTCGCCCTTCATCATCTGCTCCACCACCGGATGCCTGCCCTCTTTGATATCGATGATCCCCCGCTGGTTGATCTGGGGCCTGACATAATGGTTCCGTTCGGCGACCGCTGCCAGGGAGGCAAGGGCATCCACCCAGGAGATGACGGAGGCCGTCTTCTGGATCCGGTCGATCTGCCTGGCCAGGTCTTCCCTGATCTTCACAAATGTCTCGTACTCCAGAGCGCAGAGCCTGTCTTCCGCTCCCAGGATGGTGTGGGCAAGTTCCGACAGTTCTTCGGTGACGTACCTCTCCGCGTTGGCCAGGGTCTGCCTGCGGATGTAATAATCCGGAACCAGGTCCCGGTAGGAATTGGTCACCTCGATATAATAACCGAATACTTTATTGAATCTTACACGGAGATTCTTGATCCCCGTCTTCTCTTTCTCTCTTTCTTCCAGTTCGGCAAGCCAGGTTTTTCCTTCTGTCTTCGCCTTTTTAAGATAGTCGATATCCTCAAGATAGTTATCCTTGATGATCCCGCCTTCCCTGATCAGGATGGGGGGATCCTCCTCGATGGAATCCTCCAGAAGCTTCCACAGGTCCTCCAGAGGATCCAGGTCCTCGCCGAACCGGTGCAGCATTCCTTTGGAGAACTGCTGCAGGATATCCTTGATATAAGGAAGATAACGGAGGGAATTCTTGAAGGCGATCAGGTCCCTGGGGTTGGCGCTGCGGAAACTGATCCGCATGGTCAGCCTCTCCAGGTCATAGATCCCGTTCATGTATTCCCGGATCTCCTCCCTGGCCATCACATTTTCCACCAGCATCTCCACCGCGTCGAGACGCCGGTTGATCTCCTCCTTACGGATCAGGGGCTGCTCCACCATCTTGCGGAGAGTTCTGGCCCCCATGGCCGTCCTGGTCTTGTCCAGTACCCAGAGCAGGCTTCCCCGCTTATTCTTCTCCCGGATGGTCTCACAGAGCTCCAGATTCCTTCTGGCGGCGCTGTCCAGGACCATGTAATTGCTGGTGGAATAAGGGATCAGCATGCGCAGATGATCCAGGGATGTCTTCTGGGTCTCCCGCAGATACTGGATCAGGGCACCGCTGGCCCCCAGCCCGAAGGGGTAGTCCGTGATCCCGGTTCCTTCCAGGCTCAGGAGGTGGTACTGGTCCCTGATCAGCTGTTCACAATGTTCTTCTTCAAAATAATAGGAAGTCACGGGAGTCATCACGGTCCCGTTCTTCTCACAGATCTCATCAAAATCTATCCCGCAGATGGGCAGAGCATCATTGCAGATGATCTCCGAAGGCTCAAAACGATTGATCTCGTCCACCATGTCATCCCTGGAGGGGAGCTGGGTGGTGCGGAACTCCCCGGTAGACAGGTCGCAGACCGCCATGCCGAAGAGGTCATTCTGCAGAAAGATGCACATGAGGTAGTTGTTCTTCCCCTCGTCCATGCTCTGCTCGGACACATTGGTCCCCGGAGTGACCACCCTGATCACTTCCCGCTTGACGATCCCCTTGGCCAGGGCAGGGTCCTCCACCTGCTCGCAGATGGCGACCCGGAAACCGTTTTCCACCAGTTTATTGATATAAGGGTCACAGGAATGAAAAGGGACTCCGCACATAGGAGCCCTCTCCGGTTGCCCGAAACTCTTGCCTGTAAGGGTGATCTCCAGGACTTTGGATGCCGTCAGGGCATCGTCAAAAAACATCTCATAGAAGTCACCCACCCGGTAAAAGAGGATACAGTCCCTGTATTTTTCTTTTATGTCAAGATACTGCTGCAACATTGGGGTTACTTTAGGCATCTTCTAACCTCCCGATGTAATAAAAGCCCCTGGCTTCCTCCAGGACCACCGGCACGATCTGCCCGATCAGGGACGGATCTGCCTTGAAATGTACCACGTTATTGTTGGAAAGCCTGCCGGTCAGCATGGAGGGATCCTTCTCGTCGATCCCCTCCGCCAGCACCAGGCCGGTTTTCCCCTGCATGGCGGCATTCTGCTCCTTTGCCACCTCATTTACCACCGCAAGGACACGGTCGAAACGGTCATGGATGACCCGGTCGGGAGTATTGTCTTCGATCTTCGCCGCCGGGGTTCCGGACCTCCGGGAATAGATGAAGGTAAATGCACTGTCATACCTTGCTTTTCTGACCACATCGATGGTCTCTTCGATATCCTCCTCCGTCTCCCCCGGGAATCCCACGATGATATCCGTGGTCAGGGAAAGGTCGGGGACGGCTTTGCGAAGCTTCTCCACCAGGCCCAGATACTGTTCCTTAGTATAATGTCTGTTCATCATCTTAAGGATGCGGTCAGACCCGGACTGTACCGGAAGATGAAGGTGCCTGCATATCTTCTTTGACGCTGCCATGACTTCGATCAGTTCATCGGACAGGTCCTTGGGGTGGGAAGTCATGAAGCGGATCCTCTCGATTCCCTCCACCTGTTCTGCCATGCGCAAAAGATCAGCAAATGTAACGGGATCCTTCAGGGTCTTCCCGTAGGAATTCACGTTCTGGCCCAGAAACATGATCTCTTTTACCCCTTCCGCGGCCAGTTTCCTTACCTCCTCCAGGATGTCCTCAGGCTTTCTGCTCCGCTCTCTTCCCCGGACATAGGGCACGATACAGTAGCTGCAGAAGTTGTTGCAGCCGAACATGATATTTACGCCGGCCTTAAAGCTGATCTTCCGGTCGCTGGGGAGGTCCTCGATGATCTCCTCCGCCTTGTCCCAGACATCAAAGATCCGGCTTTTGCCGGAAAGGGCCCGGTAGAGCAGCTCCGCCAGTTTATAGATATTGTGGGTGCCGAAGACCACATCCACGAAACGAAAGGTATTCCTCACCTTCTCCACTTCCTCCGGCTCCTGCATCATACAGCCGCACATGGCGATGATCATCTCCGGATTGGCCTTCTTGTAGGTCTTCAGGGTGCCTAGCCTCCCGTAAACCCGGATGTTGGCGTTCTCCCTGACGGTACAGGTATTATAGTAGACAAAATCCGCCTTCTCGGAGTCAGTCCTGACATAACCGATCTCCTCCAGGATCCCGTTGAGCTTCTCGGAATCCTTGAAATTCATCTGGCATCCGAAGGTCTGATCATTGAAGGTCAGTTCCCGGCCCAGTTCCTGCTTCCTGTGCTCGATGATCTCACGGCATCTGGCCATGAAATAGCGCTGCCTGTCCGGTTCCTTCTCCGGTGCCCTGTTCATTACTTCTTTCCATTCTGACTGACTGCCCATTTTGTCTCCTTCCTACAAAACACTACATGGAATTATAGGTGAACCAATCTCATTTTTCAAGTGAAAGTTACCGCCAATATACAAAGCGGCTGCCGTGCCTGCAGGTCATCCCCGACATCGCACAACAGCCGCTGTCCATTCTTTACATTTCCGGCCGATTCTGCCTATTCTGCTGCATCTTCTGCAGGTGCTTCACAGCATCCTGGTTCATCGGGTGCCTCACAGCAGGCGGCTCCTTCTTCTGCCGGAGCTTCGCAGCATGCAGGCTCCTCTACTGCTGCTGCAGCTTCCTCTGCTGCCTCCTCGATTACTGCAGGAGCTTCTTCCTTCTCTACGACATCATCATCGTCGTCGTCATCGTCATCATCGTCGTCATCATCATCGTCATCGTCGAGATCGAAGTTCTTAACCTGCTCTTTTAATCTGGCAAGTTCTTTCTCCTTCTCTTCCAGCTCGCTCTTTGCCTCTTCAATGCCGCGGATGAGATCTGCAAATGCCTCATCCCCATCTTCTCCGTGAAGATCCAGATAGGTCTGGCCGATCTTATAAGTAAGGGTACGGATTTCTTTCTGGTTGGAACGGATCTGTTCTCTTACCTTGAAGATATCTTTAGCGTTTTTTGCTTTCTCTGTGGCAAGTTTGCCTGTTTCCGTAAGATTCTTTTTGATTTTATCAAATACTGACATAATCATACCTCCTGATTGCTTCTCCGTTTTTATCCGGTTTTTCTATAAATTACTGAAAATATTCTATCATTTTTTTCCCTCTTTTTAAAGTCTCGCCGGGTTGTTTTTGGAAGCTATGGGTCAAATTAAGAATTCCGTAAGAAAAAATTCAGAATAATGTATTGACTTTTTAATACATGTTGTCTTAAAATTGTGTTATATTTATTGCAACAAAAGAAAAGAAATTACAACGCTTGATTTGATTTTTCATATTTTCATACTTTTCTCCTTAAAAGAGCTTTCCGGTCTCCGGAGGGCTCTTTTATTTTGTGCCGGCCCCGGTCTACGGGACAGGCAGGATCTGCGCAAAAAAGAAGAAGCCGAAGGTTTTGTACCTTCGGCTTTCCGAAATAGTCCGTAGGGGAATCGAACCCCTGTTTCCGCCGTGAGAGGGCGGCGTCTTGACCGCTTGACCAACGGACCATATCCATGCGGAATTCGCACTGACAATCATTATAATAATCATCCCTCTCTGTTTTGTCAAGTAAAATATTCAAATCTTTATCTTCTCCCCACAAAAGACAAAAAATGTATTATTTCCGTTTTTTTGCATTGTTGAGTCAATCAATCCGTTATAGAATAAGCATTACTGTTGCAGAAACATTTGTACCTCCTCCCTCCGGGGGGAAGAAATCATAAAAAAGGAGATTGTAGCTTTATGCTGGAATTAAAAAACATTTCCTTCGGTGTGGATGCCGATGGAACGAATAAAGAGATCATACGGGATATCAGCCTGACTATTCCCGACGGGAAGATGATCGTGGTCACCGGCCCCAACGGCGGCGGAAAATCCACCCTGGCAAGGCTGATCGCCGGAATCGAGAAGCCGGACTCCGGTCAGATCATCCTGGACGGAGTGGATATCACGGAAAAATCCATCACGGACAGAGCAAAGATGGGGATCGGCTTCGCCTTCCAGCAGCCGGTGAGATTTAAGGGCATCCAGGTCCTTGACCTTTTACGGCTGGCCAGAGGGAAAAATCTGCCTATCGCGGCAGCCTGCGAATATCTCTCCGCAGTGGGACTCTGCGCCAGGGATTACATTGACCGTGAAGTGAACAACAGCCTCTCCGGTGGAGAGCTGAAGAGGATCGAGATCGCTACCGTCCTTGCCAAGGCCTCTTCCCTGTCCATCTTTGATGAGCCGGAAGCCGGCATAGACCTGTGGAGCTTTGCCAACCTGATCGATGTCTTCGAAGGGATCCGCAGCAGGATCGAAGACAGTTCCATCATGATCATCTCCCACCAGGAACGTATCCTCAATATTGCGGATGAGATCATCGTGATCAAGGACGGCCAGGTGTCAGAGCAGGGTCCGAAGGAGGATATCCTCCCCCGCCTGATCGGCACAGCCTCAATGGTGCCGGAATGCAAGAAATCCGGAAGCTGGAAGGAAGGTGAAGAGAATTGGTAAAACTGGACGAAATACAGAAGAGATTATTATCCGAGGTGGCAGGGCTTCACAAGATTCCTGAGGGTGCCTACAACATCCGGTCCAACAGCAAGTCCGCCGGCAGGCAGTCCACCGCCAACATAGATATCATTCCCAGGGAGGACGGAAACGGTCTGGAGATCCGCGTCAAACCGGGGACAAAGAATGAGAGTGTCCACATCCCTGTGGTAATGACCCAGACAGGCCTTAAAGAGGTGGTCTATAACGATTTCTATATCGGGGAAGATTCGGATGTGTTTATCGTTGCCGGATGCGGCATCGACAACTGCGGGCAGCAGGATTCCGAGCATGACGGCATCCATCGCTTCTATGTGGGAAAGAACGCCAAAATCAAATATGTGGAGAAACATTACGGGTCCGGTGACGGGAGCGGCAAACGTATCCTTAATCCGGGAACAGAGCTCTACCTGGAGGAAGGCAGTACGGCCGAACTTGAGATGGTTCAGATCAAAGGCGTGGACGACACAGACCGTGTGACCACCGCGGAACTGGCTGCCGGAGCCAAGCTTACGGTAAGGGAACGTCTCATGACCCACGGTTCCCAGCGGGCCATCAGCAGGTATGTGGTCAACCTCAACGGGGAAGGGGCAACGGCAGACGTGGTATCCCGATCTGTTGCCAGGGATGAATCCTACCAGAAATTCGATGCGGTCCTGAACGGCAATGCCCCCTGTTCCGGGCATACGGAGTGTGACTCCATCATCATGGATAAGGGCAGGATCCTCGCCGTACCGGGACTGGAAGCAAATGATGTGGATGCGGCCCTGGTCCACGAGGCCGCTATCGGCAAGATCGCCGGGGACCAGCTCATCAAGCTGATGACTCTGGGACTTACCGAACAGGAAGCCGAAGAACAGATTATCAACGGGTTCCTGAAATAAATAATAGAATATAGAAAAGGCCAGCCAGGAGTTGCTGAGCCGGCGGTACCCATGCGCATGATCCCCAACCGGAAACTGTTGCACCTTGTGCAAACGTTCCCTCTGGGGATGCATACGCATATCCACCGGCATCAAAGATCATCCGGGCTGGCCTTATTATTTTCTGATGGCCGTCAATCGATCATCAGAAATTTGAATGTATTTATACTATGATTATCCTTCTATTTTTGTTTCTGTTCCAGTTTCTCCAGAAACTCCGGGCCGTAGCCATAGTTTTCCACCACGAAATCCAGGTCCTTGTCCCCGCGTCCGGAGAGGTTGACCAGGATGGATCCGGTCATGCCGGTTCTGGCAACCTTGATGGCATAAGCCAGAGCATGGGAGCTCTCGATGGCAGGGATGACACCCTCGTGTCTGGACAGGAGGAAGAGGGCTTCTATGGCCTCCTCGTCACTG
>CAJGDH010000102.1 GCA_904502145.1 uncultured Eubacterium sp. | reverse complement strand
GGTCAGGTCCAGCTCTTCCTGGGAATAGAAGTGCTGGATCCCCTGGTTTTTGTAGGCTTCCTCCCGGTTCCAGAAGGTCTTGATGTAGCCGTGAAAGGCCATGGTGGAATATCCTTCCCTGCGGAGCATCCAGGGCAGGCCGTCAAAGGTGTTGTCCACATATCTCCGGTAGCACTCCCTTTCGTCGTTGGCATAAAGGCTGTTGAGGGTGGCAAATTCCGCGTCACAGGTATTTCCCACACCCGTGGTGGAATAAAAACGGTCAAAATAGAAGGTATCATTTTTGATCAGGGCATTGAGGCAGGGAGTGATCTCCTCCCCGGCATACTCTGCGCCGACGACAAAATCATTGAGGGATTCCACCTGGATCAGCAGCAGGTTCATTCCTTTGGCCACTCCTCTCCAGTCGTCTCCCTCCGAGGCCGGGACCAGGGTCTTCATCCGGGAAAGGATCTCTTCCTCATCCACATTTCTCCGGGAAAGCCTTCCCCCCACATTGACCAGGATATCGTTGGTATGGTAGGTGAAAAATTCGATATGATTGATTTTCTGTACATATCGGTCATCCGTCACATTGAACCCGTAATAGATGAAGCACCAGAGGGCAGCTCCGTAAAGCAGGCACCGGCAGATCCTGCGGATCGTCTTCAGGTGCTGTTTCAGGAAGCTCTGCCACCTTCTTTTCCCCTGGCGGACCAGCTGTTTCCAGATGAGATCTCCCGGCCTTATCCCTTTTTTTACCGACCGGAAAAACCACCATATTGCGAGGGGATAATCCACAAGCACAAGGATGCTCAGAGGGCTTACCGCCGCGCCGATCACGTTGCCGTCCCCGGCGATCTCCCGCAGGCTGGACAGCTGGTAGAGCTGATTGACGGAAACATATCTGCCGAAATAGGAACTGTAGGCAGCATCCGCAAACATCAGGAGGGTGACGAGACCGTAGAGGATGCAGAAAGCCCCTTTGCCCGCCTTCTCCCTCTTCCTGCCCCGGCAGAAGATCCACAGGCAGTAAAGGAAGAGAAAGGTCAGCAGGGGAACTTCCCATACACTCATCATGTCCAGTCGGCCTGTCCTCCAGTAATAAATAAATATCTTTAAACAAATGATCAGGATTTCCAATGGTCATACCTCAGGGTTCGATCGGACAGGGAGAAATCTTTCTCCTCGTCCTGAAGGATACGTACAAAGGGCTGCCGCACAATCAAAGATAAACATTGTGAGGCAGCCCTAAAGGTTCAAATTTTAATCGGTCTCTTGTTGTCTATTCTTCTGTGGGAATATCTTCGCTGACCGTACTCTCTTTCAGTGCGGCCAGAAGTCCCGCCATGTTCTGGATCTCCGACGGGATGATGATCTTGGTTGCCTTGCCGTCCGCAGCGGTGGCAAATGCCTCCAGGGATTTCAGTTTGATGACGGCATCGTCAGCCCCGGCTTCCTTGATGGCACGGAGACCGTCCGCGGTGGCCTGCTGGATCTTGAGGATGGCCTCAGCCTGTCCTTCCGCTTCACGGATGGTGGCTTCCTTATGGGCCTCCGCCTTGAGGATGGCAGCCTCTTTCTCCGCCTCGGCCTCAAGGATCATGGATTCCTTATGTCCCTCGGCACGGAGGACGGAAGATTTCTTCTCACCTTCGGCACGGAGGATGGCTTCACGGCGCTCACGCTCAGCCTTCATCTGTTTCTCCATGGCGTTCTGGATCTCGGTGGGCGGGATGATGTTCTTAAGCTCCACACGGTTTACCTTGATCCCCCAGGGGTCGGTGGCCACGTCCAGTGTAGCCCTCATCTTGGTGTTGATGGTCTCCCTGGAAGTCAGGGTGGCGTCCAGCTCAAGATCACCGATGATATTACGGAGTGTGGTGGCAGTCAGGTTCTCAATGGCCATGATGGGGTTGTCCACACCGTAGGCGTAAAGCTTGGGATCCGTGATCTGATAATAAACGACGGTATCTATCCTCATGGTAACGTTATCTTTGGTGATAACCGGCTGGGGTGCGAAATCCACCACCTGCTCCTTCAGAAGGACTCTCCTGGCGACACGGTCCAGAAACGGCACCTTAAAATGCAGGCCCACGGACCAGGTCCCGTTGTATGCGCCGAGCCTCTCGATGACATAGGCATGTGCCTGAGGAACGATGCGCACACAGGAGATGGCAATATAGATCACAATGATGATCAGCAGAATAATCAGAATGCGTCCCAGAATCGCTGACATAGTATCTCCTCCATTTCAATCATTTTTCTAATCTGTCTTCAGATTTCTTCTCCCGGGCGGGGATCACCTTCCTGTGTTCCCACTTCCCCGGGCATGGACAGAAGGCTTACGATCAGTTTTACACCGGAGACTTTCTCCACCTTGACGATGGCATTCTCCGGGATCAGTACGTCCTCCTTCCAGCTCTTCGCGGACCAGGCCTGGCCTTTGACCATCACCTGCCCGACAGACCTCAGATTATCGATCTGCTGGGTCACGAGACAGGTCTGGCCGATCAGGCTGTCCACGTTGGTCCTGACGGTCCTCCCGTTAAAATACCGCAGTGCGATCGGTCTGGTGATCAGCAGAAGGATCAGTGATACCACCCCGAACGTGATGATCTGCACGAACAGGGGGAAACGGAGCAAGGCTGCGATGGCTCCCGCCAGGGCCCCGCCCGCGAACCATATGGTGGTCAGACCCATGGTAAGTATCTCAAGAACGATCAACACTGCCGCGGCAAAAAGCCAGTACATCGGTCCCATACTCATTCCTCCCTTCACAGGATTCTCTCTTTGTTATGACGAATACAGTATAGCATAAAACCATGTAAGGTAAAGAGCAAGTTGATTTCGAGAGTTTTTCGATTTTCTTACACCTTCTCTTCCCCTCAGGCGTTGATCCGGTAATGTTTCTCTATGGAGCGTATCCTTTCCCTCATCTTCCTGATCTCATCCTCCAGACTGACATCCTTTCCTTTCCGGAAGACCGTCCGGATGCTGGATGAGATGACCGCCCAGAGGATGTCCAGCAGATAAAGCTGTTCCTGCTCATCATTTACGGCGATCTCATCGAAGTTCATCCGGCTGATCAGGGAGTCGGACACCTCTCTTTCCACATTTTCATAAACTTTATTTCCACAGTTTTCCCTGAAGATCATGGCGAAGAGGTTTTCATCCGCCAGGGAAACCATCAGTCCCTCCTGTCCCTTCTCCCGGTAAAAGAGGGTGAAACGGTCGGTCAATGCATCGATGAAGCGGAAACAGTCCCCGCCGCACCGGACGAGGGTCCCCCTCAGGTACTCCATGATCTCTTCATATTTCTTTGAAAGGCAGTAGAGAAAAAGATCGTGTTTATCCTCAAAATACTGGTAGAAGCTCCCCCGGGGGATCTCCGCAGTCTTGATGATCCGGTTGATGGAGGTATCCCCGTAGGGCACCCTTCTGAATTCCATGCCGGCCGCTTCGATGATCCTTTCTCTCTTCTCCCTGGGCAAACGGAAAAATGTATCTTTTGGCATGTTGTCTCCTCGTCTTTCTGCTCCCTAAAACAGGTCTGCCTGATCCCCGTTATCCGGGCCGTTTTCCTGTCCCGCGGTATCTTCTGCTGACTCCTCCGGGACATTTTCCTGATCCGTGGATCCTCCTGAGACTTCCTCCGGGATCTCACGTTCATACCCGTATTCCCTCAGCAGGTCTTCCGTCTCGTCGGGGATATTTTCCACCTCGTCATCCACATCGATGACCAGCGGTTTTCTCCGGTAGAAGATATCGTACATGACCGGAACGATGAAGAGGGTCATCAGGGTGGAGTAGATCAGGCCGAAGCAGACCACCACAGCCATACCCTTCTGCATGGCATTTCCCGCGTCGTTGGAGACGACCATGACACTCATGGAGAGGATGGTGGTCAGGGCCGTCATAATGATCGGCCGCATACGGGTCTTTCCGGTAATGATCAGGGCAGTCTTCTTTTCCACATCCCTGATCCTAAGCTGATTGGCATAATCCACAAAAACGATACCGTTGTTGACCACGGTACCCATGAGGATCATGAATCCCATCATGGAGATGGCCGAGATGGAGGAATGGAAGATCATCAGACCGATCATACCTCCCGTGAAGGCCAGGGGCACGGTAAAGAGGATGATAAATGGGGACAGAAGGCTCTGGAACTGAGCCACCATCACCAGGTAGATCAGCAGGAGGCCGAGGGCCAGCGCTTTCACCATCTGCATGATCATCTCCATGACCTGTTCCGTCTCACCGCTGATCTCGATGGAATATCCCTCGGGCACCGCGTATTCGTCCAGCTTCTTCTGAAGCTTTCTGGAAAGCAGGGTGGTGTTGGCTCCCTCGGCGGTGGAGGCGGTCACGTTGAGATAACGCACCTGGTTCTGCCGGATGATATTGTCCATGGTATATCCTTCCTTCGGCTCGGCAAAGGTGGATAACTTGTATTCTTTCTCCTCGCTCTTTCCGTCCTCATCGGTCTCCGTCGTCTTGATCTTCATTTCCATGAGGTTCTCATAGGTGAGCTTCTCGCCCTTGTCCTTGACGATGTTGACATCCACGTCCCCGTCGTCATAGGTCAGGGTGATGGCTTTCTTATCCGTGGTGATCTTCTCGTTGATCTGCTGGAAGACGGAAGCCACCGTGAGGTTATGTTTGGCAAGTTTATTTTTCTTGAACGTCAGATGGATCTGACGGTTTTTCTCGTCGATGTTGTTGCTGATCTCCTCGAGGCCTTCCACGGATTCCATCATCTTCATGACATCCTGGCTGATGGCGATGATCTTGTCCTGGTCGGAACCGGTGATATGGACCTCCATACCGGTGCTCATCAGGTTGCCCATGCTGCCCATGGCCGATGACGCGATGGAGAATTCCTCGCATTCGATGTCCGTTGTGGCTTTCTCGATATCCTTGATGATCTTCCGGAATTCCGTGGTGGACCTGATCTCCTCATCCGTGGTGACATAGATGGTAAACCGGTGGAAGCTGTTAGAGGATGTGGATCCGGTCATACTGGCCAGAAGTCCGGCACTCCCGTCCATGATACTGACTTTGGAGACGCCGTTAACAGCCTGAATCTTCGACATGGCTTCTTCCGCAGTGGCAAAACAAGTCTCCTTGTCCGCTTCCTCAGCCATGATCATGGATCCGGTGATCTGGTTGCTCTCCATATCGTCCATCATGACAAGGCCGGTGTCCGTTACCCTCCAGGCGAAAAAGGCGAAAAGGCCGATGGCGATCATCAGGGGGATCACCTTGAATCTCAGGCAGAATTCCAGCATCTTCCCGTAAATGTTCAAAAGCCAGAGATACAGCCGGGAATGGCCTTCCTTCGTTTTCCTCAGCAGGACCGCCCCCAGGGAGGGGACCACAGTGAGGGCCACCAGCAGGGATGCGGACAGGGCAAATGATATGGTGAAGGCAAAGGGGATCATCAGCTGGCTCACGATACCGGTGGTGTAGACCATGGGAAGGAATACACAGACCGTGGTGATGGTGGAAGCGATGATGGGTCCCATTACCTGTTTCGCGCCGTATACGGCCGCCTGGGGAGCCGAATAACCCTTGTTTCTTAACCGGTATACATTTTCCATGACAACGATGGAGTTGTCCACCAGCATACCGATACCGATACAGAGGCCTCCCAGGGACATGACGTTGATGGTCAGGTTGGTAAAATACATCAGGATGATGGCAAAGAGCACACTGAAGGGGATACTGAAGGCGACCACCACCGTGGGGCGGACATCCCTCAGGAAAAGGGCGAGCACCAGGATGGCCAGAGCCGCTCCCAGAAGGATGCTGCTCAGGACGCTCCTGACGATCCGGTCAATGTATTCTCCCTGGTTCATCATGATGGTGAAGGACAGGCCTTCATATTTCTCTTCCAGGTCGGCAAAAGCCTGCTGAACCTTGTCGGAGACCTCCCCGGTGTTGGCCGTGGAAGATTTGTAGACCGACAGCATAAGAGCGTCTTCCCCGTTGACCTTGGAGAATCTCTTGCCCATATTGTCGATGGTGACGACCTCGGCCACATCCGCGATGGTGATGACGCCCACGCCGTCCAGCTCCGTCAGGACCATCTTCTCAAGGGTCTCCGCGTCCTCGTACTCTTCCCCCACTTCGACAAGCCACTGGTTGTCGTTTTTGTCGTCCACATATCCTGCGGGCATGGCAAAGTTCTGGGCATAGATCAGGGCGGACAGGTTCTCCAGGTTCAGCAGTCCGTCGATGTTGGCCTTGGCCAGGGCGTCATCCCTGGAGGCGTCCAGCTGGTCCTGGGCATCCTCAAGCTGCTTTTCGGCACTGTCCAGCTGGGACTGGGCAGCGGAAATCTGGGCCTGGCCGGCACCGAAGCCGGCGGCGGCGGCATAGCCCCCGGCGATGGCTGCGGACTGGGCCTTGTCCAGGTCCTTCAGCTGTTTGTTGATCTGTTTCATGGTGGCTTCAGCCGCGGCGATCTCGGTCTTCAGGTTATTCAGCTCCGTATCGATCTCCGGCAGCCGGACTTCCACCGCCTGGTAGAGGTCCTTCATGGTGTCCACGGACAGGCCGGCCACCTGGTCGCCGTAGCCCATCTGGGTGAGCCATTCAACAAATTTATTGAACTTATCCTTGTGGTCGATACAATCCTTCACGCTGGTGGGGATCTCTATCCCTGATGCAGCAGCAATCTCGCCCATACTGTCAGAAAAACCGGCAAACATATCATTCAGGCTCTTGTAGTTTTCCTTCACCTTGGCATCGGTGTAGGCCTTCTTCTCAGCCTTGAGGGCTGCCTGGCTGGTCTTCAGGCTGTTC
>CAJGDH010000101.1 GCA_904502145.1 uncultured Eubacterium sp. | reverse complement strand
CCGTTGACCACGCAGCCCATCACGGCGACTTTTATGTTCAGGTGGCTGAATTCAGCCGCCATTTTTTCCACTTCATTTGCCAGGCCGATCAGGTCGATCCTGGTCCTTCCGCAGGTGGGGCAGGACACCACTTCCACTCCCCCTGTTCTTAAGCCCAGGGTCCGTAAGATGAGCTTGGCCGAGGCGATCTCATTGACCGGATCTCCGGTGAGGGAGACCCGGATGGTATCCCCGATCCCCTGGTGGAGGATGATCCCCAGTCCGAGGGCTGATTTGATATTGCCGGAGAATACGGTCCCTGCCTCGGTGATGCCCACATGGATGGGATAGAAACATTTCGGAGCAAGGAGTTCATGGGCTTTTGCGCACATGAGGACATCCGAGGATTTGATGCTGACCACAAGGTTGTCATAACCCATATCCTCGATCATCCCGATCTTGTCCAGGGCGCTTTCCACCAGGCCTTCAGCCGTTACCTTTCCGTATTTGTCGATCAGGTTTTTCTCCAGGGAGCCGCTGTTGACCCCCACCCGGATGGGCACCTGATACTCTTTTGCCGTATCCACCACTGCCCTGACCCGTTCCACGGAACCGATATTGCCGGGGTTGATGCGGATCTTGTCCGCCCCGTTCTCCATGGCAGCGATGGCCATCCTGTAGTCAAAGTGGATGTCCGCCACCAGGGGGATATGGATCTGCTCCTTGATCCGGCGGATGGCCTGTGCGGCCTCAAGGCTGGGTACCGTGCAGCGGATGATCTCGCATCCGGCCTGCTCCAGCTGAAGGATCTGGGCCACCGTGGCCTCCACATCCTCCGTCCTGGTGTTGGTCATGGACTGGATCAGGACGGGATTGCCCCCGCCGATCACTCTGTCCCCGATTCTGATTACCTTTGTATGATCACGATACATTTTTTCCCTCCTCAAAAAAAAACAGGAGCCGTCGTCAAACCCGGCAGATCAGTGAAGTTCTTTCAGGCACAGCAGCTCCTTTCCGTTTCAATATATTTTGTCTATCTGAAGATAATGTTGCGGATATCATTCCCCATGATCACCACCATCAGGGCCAGCAGGACAACAATGCCTGCCAGGTGGACCATCCCTTCCTTCTCCGGGTCGATCTTCTTTCCGCGGATGATCTCCACGAGGATGAAAAGGATCCGGCCGCCGTCCAATGCAGGCAGGGGCAGGAGGTTCATCACTCCCAGATTGGCGGAGAGAAGAATGGAGAAGCTTAAAAGATTGAGGATCACCACGAGATATCCGTAGGACAGGGATTCCTCATAGGTGTCTCCGATCATGTTGACGATCCCCACAGGGCCTGACATATCATTAAGGGAAGCCTTTCCGCTGATCAGATAGGCCAGACTGGTGAAGGTGGTCTTGATCTGATACCTCACCTCCAGGAGGCTGTATTTCAGAACCCCCAGGGGATTCTGCTTCGTATCCTCCGTCATGGTGATGCCCAGGATATAATAACCGGCCTCCCCCGCTTTACGGTGGACAGTGACGGTGTTTTTCTCCTGTCCCCGGACATAGGTCACATCCACATCGGCCTTGTCCGTGTTCATCATATTGTAGAGACTGATCTCCCGATAGTTGTAGATGCGGGATCCGTTCAGGTGGGTGATACGGTCTCCCTCACGAAGGCCGGCCTCATAGGCACCGCTGTCCTTCTCCACCGTACCGATCACCGCCGGGTCCGCCCCGCCGAAACCGATGACGAAAAGGGCCAGGACAAAGGCCAGGATAAAGTTGAAAAAGGGGCCGGCAAAGATGACCGAGAAACGGGCCAGGGGAGATTTGCTCCCGAAGGCTCTGGGGTCATCGTTTTCCCCGTCCTCTCCCAGCATCATACAGCATCCGCCAAAGGGGAGGCACTTGATCCCGTACTTGGTCTCACCCTTCTGGAAACCGATGATGGTAGGGCCCAGACCCAGGGCAAATTCTTCCACACAGATGCCGTTCAGCTTGGCAAAGAGGAAATGTCCGAACTCATGAAACAAGATGATCAGACTGAATATGATTAAAGCAATTACGATTTTCAATAGCGACTATCCTTTCTGTCTCAGATATCCATCCCTTCGATGGTCCGGTATACCCACTGCTCCGTCTCCAGGATCTGTTCCAGTCCGGGATCCGGGATCAGCTGATGTCTGTCCATGCATTCCCCGATGATCCTGACGATGTCGGTATACCTGATCTTCTCTTTCAGAAACAGGGCTACTGCCCTTTCATTTGCTGCGTTAAAGACCGTGGGCATGCTGCCTCCGGTCCTGCCTGCCTCCAGCGCCAGACCCAGTCCCCGGAAGGTATCCGGATCCGGTTCTTCAAAATGTATACTCTTTAAGGCGGCGAAATCCAGCCGTCCGCCGGCCAGAGACCTCCTCTCGGGATAAAAGAGGGCGTATTCGATGGGCACTTTCATATCCGGGGTCCCCAGCTGTGCCAGTACTGCCCCGTCCACGAACTGGACCATGGAATGGATGATGCTCTGGGGCTGAACCACCACCTGGATCCTGTCGTAATCCACCGAGAAGAGCCAGTGGGCTTCCATGACCTCCAGTCCTTTGTTGACCATGGTGGAGGAGTCGATGGTGATCTTCTGCCCCATGGCCCAGTTGGGATGCTTCAGGGCATCCTGGAGGGTAACTTTCTCCAGATCCTCCCTGGTCTTTCCCCGGAAGGGTCCCCCCGAAGCGGTGATCAGAAGTTTGTCGATATCCTCATGCCTGTTTCCCCGGAGGCACTGGAAGATGGCGGAATGCTCCGAATCCACCGGAAGGATGCGGACGCCGTACTCTTTGGCCATGGGTATGATCAGGTGGCCGGCGGTCACCAGGGTCTCCTTGTTGGCCAGGGCGATATCCTTCCCTTTCTTTATGGCTTCCATGGTGGGGGAGATCCCCATCATTCCCACGACGGCGGTGACCACGATGTCCGCTTCATCGATCCCTGCTGCCGCCATGAGGCCGTCCTTTCCGCAGAGGATCTCCACAGGAGAGTCTTTGAACTCTTCCTGCAGCTCCCGGGCAGCCTCAGGATCATCAAGGCTGGCCAGCCTGGGCTTAAATTCAATGATCTGCTCCCTGAGCCTGTCTTTGTTGCGGCCGGCAGCCAGGGCGGTTACACATAATTCCTCCGGGTGTTCCCGGACCACTTCCAGGGTCTGTGTTCCGATGGAACCCGTGGAACCCAATATGGATAAATGTTTCATGTATTTTTTCTCCAATCAGCCGCTCTCATCGGGCGGCAAGATCACCGGCAGGTCCGAAAGGCGCATTCGCCCCGGGGGATCAGCCGATGGAAATCACGGTGATCAGCATGTAATAGATGATCGGCGCGATAAATATGATACTGTCAAACCGGTCCAGGATCCCTCCGTGGCCGGGGATCAGTGTTCCGTAATCCTTTACCTCGTAATTTCTCTTGATGGCGGAAGCAGCCAGGTCTCCGATGATGCTGATCAGGCCTCCCACGGCACAGATCACGGCAAAAACGATGACCATATTGAAGGATTCCGAGATCTGATGTTCCGCGAACAGTCCGTAAAGGGCACCCAGAAGCCCTGCTCCCAGCACGCCGCCCACAGCGCCTTCCACCGTCTTTTTGGGGCTGAGCGCCGGGGACATCTTGTGCTTTCCGAAGAGGCGGCCTGCACAGTAGGCCAGGGTATCATTCCCCCAGGCAGCCAGAAAGAGAAGCACAACCTTATAGCCCCCGTTGTCCAGGATACGGATCTGGTAGATGTAGGACAACATTATCGTGACATAAAACAGGCAGAAGAAAGAGACTGCCACCTGGTAGAATTCATATCTGGGAAAGGTAAAGACATAGACGGCGAGCAGCACGATCAGAACCAGGATGACCAGGGGAAGAATGTACCTCTGCAGGTCCAGAAGGAAGAGCAGATAGTAGAGGATGCTTCCTGTGTATATGATCACGGCCAGAGCCGATCTCTCCTTGCCGATCACCCTCATCAACTCATAATCTCCGATCAGGGATATCCCCGCCACCACCACGAAGGTCAGCAGTCCTCCGAAATAGAGGGTGACCAAAGCGATGATCACCAGGATGATTCCGCTGATCAATCTCTGTTTAAACATAGACTTTCCTAAACGCCTCCGAATCTTCTTTCTCTGGTATTGAAATAAATGATGGCCTTCTCCAGTTCCTTCTTGTTGAAGTCCGGCCAGAGCACATCCGTGAAATAGAATTCCGCATAGGCCAGCTGCCAGAGCAGCCAGTTCGACAATCTCTGTTCCCCGCTGGTGCGGATCATGAGGTCCGGATCGGGGATGTCAGCGGTGTCCAGGTAGGAGGAGAATTTTTCTTCCGTAATCTCTTCCTCCGGGAATCTTCCATCCCGGTAATCCCTGCTCATGGCTTTCATGGCCCGGATCATCTCATCCCTGCTGCCGTAATTGAGGGCAATGGTGAAATTCAGACCCGTATTGGCCGCCGAGACCCTCTCCAGCTCCTCGATGGAGCTTCGTATATCCTCATCCAGCCGGGTCCTGTCTCCGATCACCCGGACCCTCATATTGTTCTTGCTGGTCCTCTCGATACAGTCCACCAGATATTTGCGAAGAAGCTTCATCAGAGCGTTCACTTCCTTTGGCGGACGCTTCCAGTTCTCCGTGGAAAATGCATAGACCGTCAGATATTTGATCCCCAGGTCCCACGCGTCCTCGCAGATCTGCTCCACGGTCTTCGCTCCTTCCGCATGGCCCACGTTACGTGGGAGAAACCTCTTTTTGGCCCATCTTCCGTTCCCGTCAAGAATGATGGCGACATGAACAGGCACCTGGTAGGTTTTTCCGTCTATCTCCGTTTTCACCGGTCACACCTCCGTCCTCTCCTTCGGAATCTCCTTTTTTGAAGCAAAAGAAAATCCTGTCAGAAGAAAAACCAGCAGCCGGTCAACCGGCTGCCGGGCAAAATCAAGTTTATCAAACCGTCAGGATCTCCTGGGACTTTTTGTCCATCAGGGCATCCACTTCTTTGATATATTTATCCGTGAGTTTCTGTACTTTTTTCTCGTTGTCTTTTAATTCGTCTTCCGTGATCTCACTCTTCTTCTGTGCCTTCTTGAAATAATCGTTGGCATCACGGCGGATATTGCGGATGGCTACCTTGGCGGACTCCGCTTTCTTCTTCACGTCTTTGACCAGTTCTTTTCTGTGTTCCTCGGTCAGCTCGGGGAAGACGAGGCGGATCACCTGGCCGTCATTGGAAGGATGGATTCCGATGTCAGATGTCTGGATAGCTTTCTCGATGGGTTTGATCAGGGAACGCTCCCAGGGCTGGATGGTGATCATGCGCGGCTCGGGAACCGCGATGTTGCCCACCTGCTGGATGGGTGTGGGAGTTCCGTAATAATCCACTCTCACTTTGTCCAGTACATGGGGATTGGCTCTTCCGGCGCGGATGGAATTATATTCCTGGTCCAGGCTGTTCAGGGATTTTTTCATCTTCTCTTCATATTTGTCAATCATGGATACTCCTCCTCAAATCCGTTGATCACGGGTTACTCTACGGTAATGATGGTACCGTTAAACTTTCCGTTGATGGTATTGACGATACTGTTGTCCTCATTGAGTCCGAACAGGATCAGGGGCATTTTATTTTCCAGGCACATAATCGTGGCCGTAAGATCGATCACACCGAGTTTCTGGTCCAGTACTTCCTGCAGGGAGATCCGGTCGTATTTCACTGCATCCGGGTTGATCTTGGGATCGCTGTCGTAGACACCGTCGATGGCCTTGGCCAGAAGGATGGCGTCAGCGCCGATCTCGACGGCCCTCAATGCAGTGGCGGTATCCGTGGAGAAATAGGGGTGTCCTGTACCTCCTGCAAAGAAGGTGACATATCCCTGCTCCAGGCAGTCAACCGCATCCGTCTTATCGAAAAGCTGAGTGAAGGATCCGCAGGAGAATGGGGTGTAAACCCTGGTCTTAAGCCCTGTATGACGGAACATGTCCGCCACGTAGATGCAGTTCATCACCGTGGCCAGCATACCGATCTGGTCCGCCTTGGTACGGTCCATGTTCTCGCTGGTCCTTCCTCTCCAGAAATTCCCGCCCCCGATCACGATGGCGACCTGAACGCCGGAATCCACCAGGGCTTTCACCTGTCCGGCCACATCCAGTACGGTGGCTTCGTCAAAGCCTGTCTTCTTATCCCCGGCGAGGGCCTCTCCACTAAGCTTCAGTAAAACACGGTCAAGTTTCTTAATATCCAGCATATGTCCTCCAGTACAAGTTTCTTAATTTCTGATCTGATCCGATCATTTATATTTGGCAAAGCCGATGGTTTTCATGGTGACCCCGGCTTTTTTCTTCTTCAGCAGCTTGTCATAAGCCTGGAAGGCTTCCTTGAATGACGCGCCTACAGACGTGGAATAGGAACCGGGATCTTCGACACTGTCATACCCGCCTTCTGAGTCAATATTGGTATAGGTGCTGACCTTCAGCCCGCCGCCTTTCCCGTCAAAAGAGGTACTGATGGATCCGGAACAGTCAAAACCGCCGTCATCCCAGCCATGGACTGCGCTCCGGGCAAATGAACCTGTCGTCTTCTTCACCAGGTCAATGCTCATAGAATATTTCTCGCTGTTTCCTTCCGCAGTATCAGGACTTACGTTATAGATAAACTCCATACCGTACTTACCCTTGTAGGCCGTGATGGTAGCCTTGTACTCCGTGGATTCCTCGTCGTACCAGGTATACTGGAGAGCATAGTAGGTCTTACCCTCGCCGTCCTTGTTTTTCTTGCCTTTCTTTACGACGAAATCCCTGAGCTTCCTGGCATTGTTGG
>CAJGDH010000100.1 GCA_904502145.1 uncultured Eubacterium sp. | reverse complement strand
TTGATAATTGTCTCTCTTTTATGTGTATGATAATATGATAACAGTATAGAATACTTTGAATAATTGTTACCCAAAGATGCCTTTTGCCAAAAACAGAGGGCTTGTTCAAGTGCGCTTTTTCAGTAGTGCACTGGCCATAAGTATAGCCGTGATCAATGGATCCTGCTAAAAATGCGCGCAAAAAGGGCGTCAGCAGTTACGATCCGCCCATTCAGTCACGAATGGGCGAGAGAGTTACTGCGACGCCCCCTTTAATATTGTTTGTTATCTGTAAAAAAGAAAACGGGACAAGCGGATCCTCCCGGGATCACCGGTACTGTTTAAAAAAGTGACATTGCCCCTGTGGGAAGGATCTCCGGCAAGACCGGCCTCCCGGATCCTGCGGCGAAGCTCCCTGGCAGTTCCCAGGCTTCCGTCGAAGAGGGTGACTTCGTCACCGGCGATCTTCTGGATGGTATCCGCCACGAAGGGATAGTGGGTACAGCCCAGAACGATACAGTCGATTCCCTTCTCCAGCCAGGGATCCATCAGTTTATGGAGAAAATCCTCCAGCTCCGGTCCGTAAAGTTCTCCTCTTTCCACAAACTCCATCAGTCCGGGACAGGGCAGGGGGTATATGGTGGAGGAAGCTTCATACACTTCCTTTAGTCTTTGGAATTTCTCCCCATGAATGGTATAGGGAGTGGCCATCACCAGGACTCTGGGATGGGGACCTGACTCCACGGCAGGTTTGATGGCGGGCTCCACCCCTACGATGGGAAGGGTGGGGTACATCTTGCGCAGGGTCCTCACCGCCGCACTGGTGGCTGTGTTGCAGGCAACGGCAACAGCCTTTGCGTGATATTTATCCAGCAGAAGGGCAATGTTGGAAAGAGTAAGGGAACGTACCTCATCCATGGTTTTTGTTCCATAGGGTGCATTTTTTGAATCACCGAGATAGATAAAATCCTCCTCCGGCATCAGGTTCGCCATCTCTTTGAGCACGCTGATGCCTCCCATACCTGAATCAAACACGGCAACGGGGTCTGTATTCTTAGCCATAACTGCCTCCATACCAATTTCTTTCTCCATAGTATAGTTTCTTTTTTTCAGGAAATCAAGTATAATAATCCTGAACACCGCTTTAAGACCGGAAAGGTCGGGGAGGATCAGATGGGAGAAACCAAGAGATTACTGGTAATGAGTGATAATCACGGAAGTGAACATGAGATAAAAAGTATACTGAGTGAATTCCGGGGACAGTTTGATGCCCTGGTCCACTGCGGAGACTCAACCTGGAGTCCGGACTATCTGGAAAGCCTGGCCGGCTGCCCTGTATATTGTGCCAAGGGCAACTGTGACGTAGGTTTCCTTAACCGGGAGGAAGAAGTCTTCGAATTCTGCGGCCACACCTGCTTTGTGACCCACGGCCACCGCTACGGGGTAAGCTGGGACTTCCGGGACCTGTTGTACAAAGGGATGGAAGTCGGAGCAGATATCATTTTTTATGGACATACCCACATCCCTGACTATCAGGAATTCCCGGAGGAAGGGATCGTGGTCATGAACCCCGGATCTACAACCCTGCCGAGACAGATGAAGCGGCAGAGGACCTTCCTCATCCTGGAATTCGAGGACGACGGCAGGTTCCGCCCCCAGTTCTATACCGTGTAAGTAAAGATGGAGGAAGAAGGTAAACTATGAGATATCTACTGGATGTGCACACTCATACCATCGCCAGCGGCCACGCCTATAATACCATCATGGAGATGGCCCAATCGGCTCATGACAAGGGACTTAAACTGCTGGGTATCACGGAACATGCCCCCATGATGCCGGGAAGCTGCGGCAATATCTATTTCCACAACATGCATGTCATTCCCAGGACCCTCTGCGGGATCGAGGTGATGTTCGGGGCAGAGCTGAATATACTGGATTATGACGGACATTTTGACCTGGATCTCCGTTCCTTAAAAAGGATCGACCTCAGGATCGCCAGCCTTCACAGCGTGTGCATCAGGCCCGGAAGCAAAAAAGAGAATACCAACGCCATCCTGGCTGCCATCCGCCACCCCTGGATCGACATCATCGGCCATCCCGATGACGGCCTCTATCCCCTGGAATATGAAGCCATCGTTGAAGCGGCAAAGGAGACAGACACCCTCCTGGAGCTCAACAATAATTCCCTCAATCCGGCCGGGGTGAGAAAACATGCCAGGGAGAACCTGACAAGAATGCTGGAATTATGCAGGGAGTATGAGCTGCCCATCATCATGAACAGCGACGCCCATGTCTTCTCCGATGTGGGACGGAGAGATTTCTCGGAACCTTTGATCCGGGAGATCCGTTTTCCTGAACAACTGATCGTGAACCGGTCGGTGGAAGAGTTTAAAGAATTTATCGGAAGAAAATATCTCCGTGAAGGAATAGAATAAATGTAACCCGAGGTGAGAAATGATGAATAAAAAGATACATTCAAAAGAGACGGACCGCCTGATGCAGGGGATCCTCAGTCTCAAAAACATGGAAGAATGCTACCGTTTCTTCGAGGATCTTTGCACCATAAATGAACTGGTTTCCCTGGGACAGAGATTCGAAGTGGCAGGTATGCTGAGGGAGAACCTCACTTACAGTGAGATCGCGGAAAAGACCGGTGCATCCACGGCAACCATCAGCCGGGTCAACCGGAGTCTGACCTACGGAAATGACGGGTATGAGCTTGTCCTGAAGCGGATAGAAGAATAGGGATCAAAACAGAACAGAAACCGGAACAGAGCCGGAATATAAAACTGCAGCCCCTAATAAATAAGGCTGCAGTTTTTTTATACCCATCTTCATTCTTTTTTCGGTTTACTCTTCTTCGCCGGCTTGTCCGGGGGATAGGTCTGGTCCAGCAGACGTTCGATCAGCTGCTTTCTCAGATAGATGTCATAGCACAGCTGACTGATGAAGGTGAACATGGCTATCTCCTCTCTGTCCGCATCATTCATGTCCACCGAATCGAAGAGGTGGCTGTTGTTCTCCATGGTGGCCAGGATCTGTTCCCGGGAGAGAGGCTTATCGACCTCCATCTGTTCAGCCATTTTCCCGTAGATTTCCTCTAAAGACAGCCCGTTTTCCTTATTTTCCGGGAAATATTTTCCGGAAAGAGGGGACAGCAGGTTCTGTATATCAGAGATGGAGAGGATACTCTTATAATAATAGATCATGATCAGAAGAAAAACGTGCTCCCTTGAATACCTCTTCTTGTTGGACGGAGGAAGAAGACGGTTTTTGGAATAGTTGTTGATCATGGTTTTCGTCATGATCTTATCCTCAGGATAACGCTTATAATCTGACAGGTGCGTGTTCATAAATGTGGTGACCTGATCCATATACAGGTCGATATTGGGAATATCATTGATCTCGATATTCTCTGATTTTAAAAGCCGGTCCAGTATCTCCCTGATCTTCTTTTCCAAAGGAATTCCCCCATTCTTCATACAAGGTAATGGTATATTTTGATCTTTTAACCATTATATAGTTTTCAAAACTATATGTCAACAATCTCGGGAATCCACAGAGCATTCCCTTCCCCGTATAGTCATAATCCGTCGGGAAAAGGGGAAAAACAGTGAATGACAAAAATGCAAACTTGTAGTATAATCACATCTAATGGTGCGTAAAAACATATGTTTGGATTTTTAAGCAAATGGAAAGGCAATACTTATGAGTATATACGATACCTTAAACCCGGAACAGAAGGAAGCGGTGCTCTGTACCGAAGGCCCCCTGCTCATCCTTGCGGGAGCCGGTTCAGGAAAGACCCGTTCCCTGACCCACCGGATCGCCTATCTCATCGAACATGAAAAGGTGGCTCCCTGGCATATCCTGGCCATTACCTTCACCAATAAGGCGGCCCAGGAGATGAGGGAAAGGGCCTGTGCCCTGGTGGGAGAAGGGTCCGATGATCTGTGGATCAGCACATTTCATTCCACCTGCAGCCGCATCCTCAGAAGGTTTATCGATCTTATCGGCTATGACCGCAACTTCACCATCTATGATACCGGTGATCAGAAGAGCCTGATGAAGGAAGTCCTGAAAGGAATGAACCTGGACACAAAGATGTTCCCGGAGAGAGAGATCCTGTCCCGGATATCCTCCGCAAAAAATGAATTCATTTCCCCGGAAGAATACCGGCAGGCCTACGGAGACAGTTTTCGTGACGTGAAGATCGCGGAGATCTATGAGAACTATCAGAAGAGATTGAAGGAGAATGCAGCCCTGGATTTTGATGACCTGCTGGTCAAGACCGTAGAGTTGTTCAAGGCCAGGCCGGATGTGCTGGAGTACTATCAGGACAGGTTCCTCTACATTATGGTGGATGAATATCAGGATACCAACTCCGTCCAGTTTATGCTCATCGAGCTTCTGGCCCAGAAGTACAGAAACCTCTGTGTGGTGGGGGATGACGATCAGTCAATCTACCGCTTCCGCGGAGCCAATATCCAGAACATCCTGAATTTTGAGAAGGTCTATCCTGATGCAAAAGTGATCCGTCTGGAACAGAATTACCGTTCCACCAAGAATATCATCAATGCCGCCAACAGTGTGATCGTCAACAATGCCTCCAGAAAAGACAAAAAGCTCTGGACTGGCAACCAGGACGGAGAGCTGGTACATTTCAAACGTTATGAGAACGAGTACGATGAGGCTGAGGGGGTGGCATCCTACATCTCCTTCCTGTCCATGCGCGGCACAAAATACGAAGATATCGCCATCCTTTACCGGACCAACGCTCAGTCCCGCGTCCTGGAGGAGAGGCTGAAACAGAGAAACATCCCCTATACCATCGTCAAAGGCACGAATTTCTATGAGCGTAAAGAGATCAAGGACCTCATGAGCTACTTAAAAGCCGTGGATTCCGGTATGGATGATCTGGCGGTCAAGCGGATCATCAATGTCCCCAAGAGGGGGATCGGTCAGACCACCATCAACCGGGTGCAGGATTACGCCATCGCCAATGAGATGAGTTTCCTTGAGGCGGTCTTAAGGTGTGAGGAGATTCCCGAGATCGGCCGTTCCTCCAAAAAGGTAAAGAATTTCGGGGAAATGATCCTGTCCTTCCGGAATTACTATGAGGAAGAAGAGGATATCGTAAGCCTCATGGACCATATCCTGAAAGTGACGGAATACAGGGCGGAGCTGGAGGCTGAGCACACGGACGAAGCCCGCAGCCGCCTGGAAGATATCGATGAGCTGATCAATGATATCGTCTTTTACGAAGAAAATGATGATGATCCTTCCTTGAGAGGATTTCTCATGGAGAAGGATATGTATACCCTTAATTCTGCCATCGATAACCTGGAGGAGGAGAAGAACAGGGTCCTGCTAATGACTCTTCACAACGCCAAGGGACTGGAGTTCCCCAACGTATTTATGGTGGGTATGGAAGAAGGAGTCTTTCCGGGTTACATGTCCACCATCAACGGAGATCAGTCGGAGATTGAGGAAGAAAGAAGGCTCTGTTATGTGGGAATAACCCGGGCCAAGGAGAGACTGTATCTCAGTTCAGCCGACCGGAGGATGGTCAGAGGCCAGCAGCAGTACAGCCGTCCCTCCCGTTTTGTGGAGGAGATCGACCGGGATTATCTGGATACCTACCGTGAATCATCGCGGAACAATCGTGCAGGATCAGGATACGGATCCCGCAGGGACAGGGATTACTCCTCTTCCCTCTATTCTTCATCCAGAGCTGACGACAGTCGCAGGAGTACGGCGGGAATCTACAAGTTCAAAGACCTGGCGCCTAAAACCATGACCGAGCTGTCCTACACGACAGGAGACCGGGTGAAACACATCAAGTTCGGGATCGGAACCGTCTCCGAGATCGTCAAAAACGGCAAAGACTTTGAAGTCACGGTGGAATTCGACCGGGTGGGAAGGAAGAAAATGTTCGCTTCCTTCGCCAAACTGAAGAAGATAAATTAAATCCTTTTCTTTTCCTGTTTTTTATGGAAAATCTTATTGTCTCATGATATAATGGGTAAAGAATGAATAGAGATATTCTTAATCATGAAACAATTAATTAGGAGGAATTCATCATGAAAGGTTTAGAAGATTTATTAGCTGTTGCCAAGATCAATTCCCTGATCGAGAAAAAAGAAGATGAGCAGTTCAAGAAAGTTCTCTGGGGACTGGCCATCATCGGAGCCCTCGCTGTGATCGCAGGCATCGCTGTAGCTGTTTACCGTTATCTGACCCCGGATTATCTTGATGACATCGAGGATGAGTTTGAAGATGATTTCTTCGATGATGATGACGAAGAATACGTGGATGACGAAGAAGATGTAGAAGTTCCGGAAGAGGAAGAAGCTCCTGCTGAAGAAGCTGCATCTGAAGTATAAAAATGATAAGGATGGGGTGATTTGCTAGGACATTGTGCCCTGGGGATCACCCCATTATTGTTGTAATATTGTGTTGACATTTACTTTTTTGTGAGATATAATGCTATTTGTCAGCTGTGAGGTTGACGAGAAAAATCCAAGATATGCGGGTGTAGTTCAATGGTAGAACACTAGCCTTCCAAGCTAGACACGTGGGTTCGATTCCCATCACCCGCTTTCCTGTTTGTTAATACCCGTTTTTTATTCTATGTGTCTGTAGCTCAGCTGGATAGAGCAACGGCCTTCTAAGCCGTGGGTCGGGGGTTCGAATCCCTCCAGGCATACTTGTCAGATGTTCTGACTATGGTGGGTATGGCGCAGTTGGTTAGCGCGCCAGATTGTGGCTCTGGAGGCCGAGGGTTCGAGTCCCTCTACCCACCCTATTGGGCTATCGCCAAGCGGTAAGGCACAGGACTTTGACTCCTGCATTCG
>CAJGDH010000099.1 GCA_904502145.1 uncultured Eubacterium sp. | reverse complement strand
TTGGCTTTGACCGTAAGCTGTTTTTTCTTCCCTTTCACGATCATGGTTCCGTCAGGCATGGTCAACTTGTAACATGCGATGGTAAGTGTTGCAACCTTCTTTTCTTTGTAATCCTTACCGGTCAGGATGACGGGAACCTTATAAGTACCGGAATCATAACCGTAGGCTTTAAATTTCAGTCCATTCTGGCTGCTTACCGTGACCTCAGTGACATAAACATCATAACTGTACCAGCCGTCGCTGTCAGGATAATCAAAAGAAACATCCGATGCGGATATCTGGCCATCCACACCATTGATCTTCAGGGAGATCTCTGTATAGGTAGTGCCATAATCCGAATAATATACTGCATATTTACTTTTCGGGGTGGCGGTGGCTTTGGATACATCCGGCCGGTCATCTTCCCAATAATAATCCCAGTCGTAGTAATCATCTGCTGAAGAGGCAGATGCCCGGAATGCAGACTCCGGCCCGATGAAGGCGGATATACCCAGGATCAGACCCAGAAACAGGGCGGTTACTCTACTGACTAATCTTTTTCCCTTATCAGTCTTTTTCATTGTAGTCTCTCCTTTTTTTATCTTTTTCTTATCAGAAACAGAATGAATCTGTTTATTTTCCTTTCAGTAGTTTCTCCGGATCAAATTCCGGACCCACGAAAACCGGGATCATCTTCCTGTATATCCTGCCGGAATAGGCTTCATGGGGGAAAGGAACAAAACCGGTATCCCCGTTTCCTGGCGGCAGGATCACTTTATATAAAGGATCAGCGATCACCATTTTCGCTGCCCTGACAGCGGGAATCAGTCTAAGCTCAGGTAACCCTTCATCCACATCCGGCCAGAGGGCAAAGGCATTCAGATTCATCCTCTTCTCCCCGGGCAGGTCATTGATGGCCGAAGCAAGGGTACGGGCGAAGATTTCCTCCCCCAGAACCAGGATCTGTCTTTCCGGAATATTCCATTTATCTTCGTTTTCCTCACGTGGATAAAGAAAGATATTCTTTTTCGTGCGGTATGCCTCATGTACTGCATCCAGGCACCTCTGGGTGAAGGCAGGTCCCATGGGGATTCCTTCCACCCTGGGTATGCCGGCGGTCCTTTCCATATACCGGGCAGGTCTTCGTCCGGCGGAGGATACCACCACATTTACACTGCCTCTGTAGATATGGGCAAGACTGTCGAAGTCCTCTCCCATGGCTGCACAGCAGTTAACGGAGATTCCTGCATCCTCGAAGCATGACCGCAGAGCCTCCGCATTACCATTGACGGAAAAATCCAGCGGGGTTACCCCCAGCAGATTTACCGAAAGGCTGTCCTGCTTCTCCCCCGGATCGGCAAAACGTTTGATCCAGGCAGTGAGAGCCTGACCCACTCCGCTGATGTATGATCTGAGCCCGTCGGTGGCAACCGGGATCACGGGGATCCCGCTCTTCTCTTCGATCAGCCGGGCTACCCCTCTGTAATCAAAGGCGATGATATGGGGCATGGCACCGCCGCAGAGGGTGATAAATTTAGGTTTAAGGTCAGCGGCCGCTGCCACAATATCCTCTATGACAACCTCGTCATTCCCGAAGACCGCGGCCATCTCATCCAGACCTGAGACAAACATGAGGCTGTCACTGTCAAACCACCTGGGTTCATCATGGGTGGAATAGGTGGAATTACAGCCGGAGGGATCATGGATCACCGACATTCCCCCAAGCTCATACATGGCGGAGCATACACCGGACACATCCGCCGTGTAAGTGCAGGTAAAAACATGGGTCTGATAATCTCTCATGAACAGCTGCACCCCCATCCTTTGACCTGGACCAGGTCTTTCATGGGCTTCGCTTCCAGATAAGCCTCCCTGATCAGTCTCATCAGTTCCTTTATTCCAAGGTAACCATAAAGGCCGGCATTCTCCACAAGATTGACGAAATGATCGGAATCATGGAAATAAGCACTTTTCTGACCGATACAAAGGATCTTTCCCTCATGTCTTCTTTCCATCTGCCGGATATTCCAGCCTGCCGTCTGATAGATCTTAAGGTCGGGAGCCGTCTCTTTAAGGGCATCGAAGATCTCCCTGCTTTCCGTAAATACGTCGATAAAAACGGATTCAACGGTAAACCCATGACGGATCAGATAGAGGGCCAGTTCCAGGGGACAGTCCACCGCGGTATAATCGATGGAAACAGGGGTCTCCTTCAGGAGATCAGCCGTCGCCTTTACCTCCCTTTCAGCCTCTTCCTTTCCTTCGGCCAGCTGCCGGTCTTCCGGCGGGGAGATCCCCAGCATAGATGCTGCCTGCCTTATATCTTCGTCATACTCCTGGTAATTATAGCCCGGTCTTAATTTCAGCCAGTCCATCCCCAGCCTGATCTCCATGTCCTTTGCCGCCTTAACTCCGTGATTATGAAAGAGGAAGTTGCAGCAGGAGGAAGCTTCGGTCAGGAATTCGTCGTAGCTTCTGCACCGGTTCAGTTCCAGGATGCGGAAACCTTTCCCGGAAAGAAAAGCGGTCAGATCACAGGACTCCTCCCTGTGGGGAAAACAGTTTCCGATAATGTTTACCTGCTTCGGGTCAACCTGACCGGGAAGAGATCTGTCCACAGGTTTCAGTACCCTGTGCATCTGTCTCCACAGGGAAGGGATCACCGGTGCGGTACGCCGCATAATGGGATCCATGTAACAGTCGATAAAATCGATCTCCGGATATTTCTTCTCCAGGATCTTATATACTCTCCGGTAATTCACCGCCATAAAATGATGGATACAGCTGGTGAAGATCATCATCATCCTTGGTTTTTCAGGAAGTTCACGGATGATCCTCTCCGTCCCTTCCAGAAGCATCTCCTCCATGTCGCCTTCCAGGATATTGTCCTCCCCCACCGTGATGGTGGAAAGCTTATCCATGGCTCCCATCTCGGCAGTGGTCAGGACGACACCCCGCAGACAGCTGGTGGGGCAGACATAGATCTGGTGTCCTTCAGGAACCAGGGTACCGATATGAACGATATTCCATACTCCACGGACAGGTGAAGCATAGGCCAGGCCGATGTCCGCGTTATATTCATATTTCATATCCCTGATCCGGGAAAATGCTTTCTCCATGATTAATACTCCTCGATCATCCGTCGGGCAAGCTTACGTATCTCCTCCGCAAATCCACTCTCAGGGGCTGTGGCGAAAACCGGTTTTTTCATCATCTCTGCCTCGGAGACGGCATTCTCCCTTGGGAGATCTGCCACGATATGGGTATGGATATCCGAGGCAAGCGTCTCCACCTTATCCCGCTCATCCGGCACATTTCTTCGGTTGAGGATCAGTCCGCCCAGGGCGGCATACCCTCTGGAACGGAAATTATCCACAGCCATGGCAATATTGGCAGCGGCATAGATGGACATATTTTCCCCGGAAGTAACAATGTAGACTCTCTCGGCATACCCCTCCCGGATAGGCATGGCGAATCCTCCGCAGACCACATCCCCCAGCACGTCATACAGGATCACATCCGGCTTCAGAAGATCAAATGCATCCCTCTCCTCCAGGGCTTCGAAGGCGGCGGCAATCCCTCTTCCCGCACAGCCCAGCCCGGGAGTGGGGCCCCCTGCTTCGGCACAGAGGATACCCTGGTAACCGGTATGGACCAGGTCTTCCAGTTCAGCCGAGGAACGTTTTTTTCTAAGTATATTCAACATGGTCTCTATTCTCTCCCCGCCATGGAGATAAAGTGTGGAATCCGCCTTGGGATCACACCCGATCTGCATCACGCGAAGACCCATCTCAGCAAAGGCACAGGACAGGGCCGTGGTCACCGTGGACTTGCCTATCCCTCCTTTTCCGTAGATTGCAAAACGATACATGTATTTTTCTCCTTTATGTCCGGGCTTATTTATCCGTCCGGAACTGCCCGGCAATTTCGACAGGTACATCATATCATATTTTTTGTGACTTGGAAATGATGGACCCCTACATATATTACGTATTGAAGCGACATTTTCGGACAGGACATGACAGGATGGGCAAAAAAATCCCCGGACTGTACAGTCCGGGGAGGTTCGGTTCAATATGCGGTTTACAGACAATCTTGAACAGGAAGCCAGACGGGCACCCTTGATCAGAAACACTTGTCCACGATCTCCGGATCCAGACCCTCTTTGCCGGTCAGATGTCCGACAAGGAAGTAGAGGATACCGCCTGCCAGGAGGCCCCAGATCACGGCATTAATCCCGGCCACCTTCACATTGTAATAACAGAAGATGTAGACGGCCACCGCGCCGATGGAACTGGCGACTGCCGCCTGTTTCGTTCCTTTCTTCCAGAATAATCCGCCGATCAGCGGCCAAAGGAAAGTACATTCCAGTCCGCCGAAAGCGAAGAGGTTGAGGAAGAAGATGATATCCGGCGGGTTGAGGGTCAGGACGATCACCAGTACGCCGAAGGCGATGGTAAGAAGGGTGCTGACCTTCTGGATATTTTTATTATAGCTTTCTATCTTTTTCGGGTCATCCTTGACAACGTAGGTGCGCCACAGGTCCTTCACGATGGTGGCCGTAGCCAGGATCAGAAGGGAATCCGCGGTGGACATTACCGCTGCCATGGGGGCTGCCAGGAAGATACCTGCCACTCCTACCGGCATGATCTTCTGTACGATATAGGGTACAAAATAATCGGAGGTAGGCAGATCAGCAGTATCTACGAGGGCTCCTGCCCAGCATCCGGCAAGATGCATACCAACGATGATAAAACTGCAGGTAAGGGCACCGATCCACATAGCGGAATGCAGGCTTTTCGTATTCTTGAATCCCATGGCTCTCACCGCTGTCTGGGGAAGACCCAGGGTTCCGAATCCTACCAGTACCCAGAAGCTTAAGAGACTTCCCGGGGTATATACGGCGGAAAGATTATCATATACACCAGGAAGATTTGCCTGAAGTCCGGCGTCGATCCCGGCCGTTCCGCCTCCTGCCCTGAGGACGAAGAAAAGGAACAGGAAGGTTCCGATGCACATGATGATTCCCTGGATGGTATCGGTGACAGCCACAGCGGTAAAGCCGCCGAAAGCGGTGTAGATGATGACTACAGCACCGAAAATGATCAGGGAGTTGACATGGTTTAATCCGGTGATGGAGGAAATCAGCGTTGCTCCTCCGGTGAACTGTCCGATCATTTGGGCGGTACAGAAGGCAACCATGAGAAGGCTGGTGACAATGACCAGAGCATCACTTTTGTATCTGGCTTTCAGATATCCCACCACCGTGACGGCTCCAGTCCTTCTGGAAACCAGGGCAAGCTTATTACCCAGCACACCCAACACAAGGAAGGTGACGGGGATCTGTACGGCTGCGATCCAAACCTGGGCATAACCGTAGGTAAGACCTGCGGCTCCGGGTCCGGAGACGAAGGAACTGACGGAAGTATAAGTAGCCATGGTGGTCATGGCCAGAAGAAGTCCGTTCATCCCCCTGCTTCCGATAAAGAATTTCTTCTCCGAAGAGAGGCCGCTTTCCGTGTTTTGTTTTTTGCTGAAATAGAGTCCGATCACTGCATTGAGCAGCAGGTAGACCACAAGAATAGTAAGAATGATCTTCTGATTGGCTGTCATAACTGATCACCCTCCTCCTCATCGTCGTACTCGAAGTCCACGAATACGAACTTAAGAAGATACCATACTCCGATTAGAGCAAGGACGATGGTACCGAATACAGATACACTCAGCCATGCAGGCATGCCCAGAAAATAGATTCCGGTTCCGTTGAGCAGAAAAGCGGTTGAGATATGCCAGAGACAACATAGGGCCACCACGATGAGTGTGCTCTTGATCTCTTTCATGCACTGCTCATGCTTCTCCTGTTTAGAGAGCTTTTTCATAGCACGTCTCCTTATTGAATTGATAGTCAGATTCCCCTCAGGGATATCTGCCGTAGTCATTATACTCTTAACTTCTCTAATGTACAAGAGGAAAATTTATAGATTTTGTTAAAAGAGTATAAAATGAAAATGAATAATCTGCTTATATTAATTGCAAAAAAAATGATGGCAGGCGTAAAAAAACCGGCATCCGAAGATGCCGGCTGAATATGACTGTATCTGATTATTCGTAAATGTAGCAATGATAGGGATCCCAGTGACCGACCCACTTGGCCCTCTTCCCGGTACCCTGGGGTCTCTTCCCCGAGGCCACCTGCTGGGGGTCCCCCACCGTCTGTGGATTGTGGATCATGAGGTCATAGACATGCTCATCCAGGGCAGTTTTCTCCGAGACGGCTTCATAACCGGACAGATAACCCTTGATGTTTTTCGTCGCCAGTTTGGCAGCCCGGACTGCGGACTTCACCGCCCCGACATTCCCTTCGATCTTAACGACGATATGGGCATCGTAACCGGCGTACTCATAGCCCACCAGCTCGACATTACCCGATTTCAGCGCGGTATCTGCCGCCTGAATCGCAGACGCTAATCCAATTGCCTCGATCAAACCAACGCATTTCCTACCCATGATCAATCTCCACATAGTTAATCTATGATACCATTATATAGGAGGATCATGAATCATGTAAAGAAAATCCATTGGCAGTTTATGAAAAATCTTGTCATAAAAGTGAAGGATATCACAAAAAACAGGTTAGAATAATCCCTTTTCCTGCTAATGCCAAGGTCCTTCTACTCCAGGGAGGAAAGCAGCTCCAAAGTATGCTCTTCGTTCATCTTTCTGCACATCTTCACGAAATCAGCAAGAGGCACATTCTGCACCTGCTTGTTGGAGCCACGGATATTGAGGGAAACCATTTCATTTTCTGCCTCATTATCCCCAAGCACGAGGATATACGGATCCTTGTAGAGTTTGAACTCTTTGATCTTTGTCCTCATATTCTTATC
>CAJGDH010000098.1 GCA_904502145.1 uncultured Eubacterium sp. | reverse complement strand
GTGACGATGCTGTGTATTGAATACAAAAAGCCAATAACCTGATCTGATTACCCTGTTGCCCCGGTCGGAATCAAATCCGAGCGGGGTTTTTTGCGTCAGAAATCATAGGGAAATCCGATAAAATTTATTGATAACCATAATAAAAACTGATAGAATGATTTTAGGAAGCGTCCCAACAAGGGGTATCCTGCAGCAATAATTATTCTAAAAGTAGTTTACGGAGGTATTAATATGGGGTATACACTAACCCGGTCACAATTTGACCAGGTGCTGAAGGAGCTGGGAAAACAATACCGGCTCTACGCGCCGGTTCTGAAGGTTGGGGAAGGCAGGTTTTCCGAGACAGATGTAGTGATCTATGATGATGTCAGGACCAGTGGGGAGATCGAACTGGAGAAGAAATCGGAATTTTCTTTTAAAGAGATCCTCACACCATTGTCACAGACCTTGTTCTTTTTTACGGAGAATGTCATCAAAGAAGCAGACATCGATGACAGAGAGGCCATCGTTTTCCTGAGAAGCTGCGACATGCATGCCGTAAAGCGGCTGGACCAGATCTATCTTCACAATGGTAAGCATGTGGATGCTTTCTATCAGAAGATCAGGGAGAAGATCCATTTTGCCCTGATCGGCTGCCCTGAGAGCTTTCAGGAATGTTTCTGTGTAAGCATGGGTACCAACAAGACGGAAGAGGGGTATCTTTTTGCGTTGAATTACGGGGATGACCGGTTCGATATCGATGTGAAGGAACCTTCTCTCGACGGTATATTCGCTGAAGCCGGAGGAGAAAAGAAAGAGGTGGAGGCTGCGTATGTAACAGAAAATGAGACAAAGGTTTCTGTTCCTGCAGAGGTTCCCAACAGCATCTATCAGTCTGACCTCTGGAAAGAATATGATAAACGCTGCGTTGCATGTGGTCGCTGCAACCTGGTTTGTCCGACCTGTACCTGCTTCACCATGCAGGATGCTTTTTATACGGATAACGGAAAAGTGGGAGAGCGGCGAAGAGTGGGCGGATCCTGCATGATCGACGGCTACTCCACCGTGGCAGGAGGCGGTCAGTACCGCAGGAAGCATGGAGAGAGGATGCGTTTTAAGGTCCTCCATAAGATCTATGATTTCCGGAAACGCTATGGATATGATATGTGTGTCGGGTGCGGGCGTTGTGATGATGTGTGTCCCGAATACATTTCCTTCTCCAACATTATCAATAAAGTTGATGCGGCAGTAAAGGGGGGAGAGCAATGAGTATGACAAACAATAATCCATATGTGGCCTATCCTTCCGAGATCCTCGATGTGATCAGGCATACGGACAAGGAGTATACCTTCCGTATGGCTTTTTCCGGGGAGGTAAAACCCGGACAGTTCTTCGAGGTATCCATTCCGAAATTCGGTGAAGCTCCTATTTCCGTGAGCGGGATCGAAGAAGGTGTCTCCGTTGACCTTACCATCCGCAGGGTCGGACGTGTGACCAACATGGTATTTGAACATATGAAAGGACAAAGCATTCTCATGCGTGGTCCTTACGGCAACGGCTTCGATCTGGACCTGTACCGGAAGGGTGAAGTGATCGTTGTGGCGGGAGGTACCGGAGTTTCTCCTGTACGGGGTGTCATTGAGGCCCTCTCCCTCACGGAGGATGCCCAGGATAAACATGTGATCGTCGGTTTCCGCAGCCCGGATGACATGCTGTTCCGCCGGGATCTGAAAAACTGGGAGGACAGGCTTGATCTCTGGCTTACCGTGGACGGTGCTCCGGAGGGTTATGAAGGCAAAGTGGGCCTGGTCACAAAATATATCCCGGAGATAGAGATTAAAGATATTGAACACGCGCAGGCTATCGTCGTCGGTCCTCCGGCCATGATGAGATTCTCTGTAATGGGTCTTCTGGATAAAGGATTCCGCGAAGAGAACATCTGGGTATCCCAGGAGAGAAAGATGTGCTGTGGTCTGGGAATCTGCGGACACTGCCGTGTGGGAGAGAAATATATCTGTCTGGACGGTCCTGTCTTTAATTATACAGAGTCCAAAAATATGATCGACTAGGGGGGAAGATTCATGATCAGAGATTATAATATGAAAGACTATAAGAGGAATGCTTTCCGCCAGTCAAAACACCGTGGTGAGATCGCTTCCCGTGTCAGGGTTCCCGGTGGAAGGATCGATGCCCGTTCCCTGATGAGAGTGGTGGAGATCGCCGAGAAATACGGTGACGGAACCATCAACCTGACCAACCGTCAGGGATTTGAGATCCCCCATATCCGGATCGAAGACAGGGACAAGGTCAATGAGGAGCTTCAGCTGATCATTGAGAACACAGGGGTCAATCAGGGGGAGCCCGGAGAAGGCTATCCCGCATCAGGAACCCGTAATGTGGTGGCCTGTCCCGGACAGGATCTGTGTCCCTTTGCCTGCTATGATACCAAGGAGCTGGCAGCGAAACTCGACAAGATGATCTTTCCCAACAACCATCATGTTAAGATCGCCTGTACAGGCTGTTCCAACGACTGTGCCCATGTGCGTCTGAATGATTTCGGCATCATCGGCCAGACGGAACCCCAGTATGATCCCAACCGCTGTATCGGTTGTGAGCAGTGTGTGAAGTACTGCTCAAAACGAAGTGTGGGGGCGCTCAGTGTCGTCAACGGAAAGATCGTCCGGGATACCAACAAATGTATCGGCTGCGGCGTATGTGTCAATTATTGCCCCACCAGGGCCTGGACCAGAAGCAAGGAGAAATACTTCCGTCTGGAACTCATGGGACGTACCGGCAAGAAGAATCCCAGAATGGGTATCGATTTCCTGAAATGGGCGGATGAAGACAGCGTCTGCAAGATCATCAAGAATACTTATGATTATCTGGATGAGTATCTTGATCACGCAGCCGTGGAGGCCAAAGAGCATATCGGTTACATCGTGGACCGTACCGGCGTGGAGGAATTCCTGAAGTATGCCATGAAAGATGTGGAACTCGGTCCGAAATGCGAGATGGCCGGCAGGCTGTACTGGGGCGGAAAACGGTATGATCAGACCAATGAGCTTCGCAAATCCATGTTCCGTTTCTCCGACCGTGAGGAGTAATTAGTATACTAATCAACCACTTTTGAAATTTTGATTGACAAAAACTGTCAAATGGTGTAATATCCATTACAAGCTATAGCGGTGCTCAGATAAACTGATCATTTTGATACCAGAGTTTTTATTGAGGAGCAGAAAGATGAGAAAATCTTCCTACAACGCATTTGATTTCAGCTTTTACTTTAGCTTTATCGGCATGAACGATAAGGTTGATTTGCTATGCTGAAAGATGTGAGGAAGAACCGCAGAAGAATCACATTGGTGTGGCACATTGACCGGTGCCACACCTTTTTTATTTGCAGGAATCACACCTGAATCCTTCTGCAAACTGCCCCCCCGACATGTCCGCCTGCGGACTGTTTCGTGACCATTTCTGAAAGGAGAACTGTATGAGTCGTTATTATCAACCGGAGATTGAAACCGCATCCAGGGAAGAAATCCTGAAGATCCAGAACGAGAAGATCGTAAAACAGGTACAGTATGTTTATGACCATGTACCTTACTACCGCAATCTGATGGAGAAGAAAGGGGTAACTCCCCAGGATATTCAGAGTGTGGATGACATTAAGAAACTGCCTTTCCTCACCAAAGATGACCTCAGGGAAGCCTATCCCTACGGGCTGCTTGGTACAGATCTCAAGAACTGTGTCCGCATCCATTCCACTTCCGGAACCACCGGAAAGAGGGTTGTGGCCTTCTATACCCAGCATGACATCGATCTGTGGGAAGAATGCTGTGCCAGAGCTATCGTTGCGGCAGGAGGATCCGATGAAGATGTCTGCCAGGTATGCTACGGCTACGGACTTTTCACCGGCGGTTCAGGCCTTCACGGCGGCTCTCACAAGGTGGGTTGTCTCACCCTGCCCATGTCTTCCGGAAACACAGACCGCCAGATCCAGTTCATGATGGATATGCAGGCGACGATCCTCTGCTGTACCCCGTCCTACGCTGCCTATATCGGCGAGACTCTGGCAGAACAGGGATATAAACCGGAAGATAACAAGCTGAAAGCCGGTATCTTCGGGGCAGAACCATGGACGGAAGAGATGCGTCAGGAGATCGAGAAGAGTCTGGGTATCAAGGCATACGATATCTACGGCCTGACGGAAACCTCCGGTCCCGGAGTCGCTTTCGAATGTGAAGCACAGACAGGTATGCACATCAATGAGGACCATTTCTATGCTGAGATCATCGATCCTGACACAGGGGAGGTCCTGCCTGAAGGAGAGAAGGGAGAACTGGTTTTCACCTCTCTTGACAAAGAAGGATTCCCCCTCCTGCGTTACCGTACAAAAGATATCTGTATCCTGTCCCGGGAAAAATGCCCCTGCGGCAGGACCCATGTAAAGATGACCAAACCTCTGGGCAGAAGTGATGATATGATGATCATCCGCGGAGTCAACGTATTCCCGAGCCAGATTGAGACGGTACTCCTTAAAGAGGGCTATACTCCGAACTATCAGATCGTGGTAGACCGGAAAAATAACACCGATACATTTGATATCTATGTGGAATTCTCCAAGGAGATGTTCTCCGATAAGATCTCCGAGATGCAAAACCGCGAACAGGATCTCAAGGCAGCCATGCGTTCCATGCTGGGCATCAGCCCCAAGATCCACCTTGTGGCGCCCAAGACCATCACCAGGTCTGAGGGCAAAGCCGTTCGTGTGGTCGATAAACGTAAACTTCATTGATCAATGACCATAGAGAATTAACCAGCGACAACGATTTTTGACAGAATAAGGAGGAATAATCATGGCAATCACACAGTTATCCGCATTCCTTGAGAATACTCCCGGAACACTCTACCGGGCGGTCAGCTCTATAACAGAAGCAGGGGTGAATATCCGTGCCCTTTCCGTTGCCGATACAAAGGATTTCGGTATCCTGAGGATCATTGTCTCCGATATTGAAAAGACCAAAGAAGCTCTGGATGATAATACCGTGATCACCGAAACACCTGTTATCGCAGTAAAGATGAGCGATCAGAAGGGTGCTCTGAAAAAGATCCTGGATGTCCTTCAGGATGATGAGATCAATATCGAGTATGTATATGCTTTTACCGGCGCTATGCAGGACAGTGCCTACGTCGTCCTCAGGGTGGATGACATCGGGGAAGCAGAGGAGAGGCTCAACTCCAACGGACTTAAGACTCTTTCCGATGAGGATATGGGCGGTTTTCTGGCATAATGACCCCGGAAAATGACTTTATGACAACATGATAATAAAGGCGGGATGTCAGCCTGGCTGACATCCCGCCTGTTCTTTTTAGATTTGGATTATTCCGCTGTGTGCGCTTTTTCAAGGGCATCAGCTTCAAAACTTCTGCGTATTCGTTCCCGGACGATGAGATAGAGGATGAATCCGTAGATCCCGCCTGCCACCCAGGCTACAGGATCACACCCCACGGCCAGGGGATAACTGTCCAACCGCATGGACAACAGGGCGGTGCTTAGTCTGGCGGCAAGTTCCACGAAACCCATGGACATGGCTTCGATCCCGTAACCGCAACCCTGCATGGTGTTCCGGTAGACGAAGATCATGCCAAGGGGGATATAGCAGCTCATACATTCATAGATATAGGTCTTTGCCCAGGGCAGGAGAGGAGCGATATCCACATCTGCCGGGAAGAAAAGATGAAGAAGATTGGGCATAAATGTGATGGCCAGAGTGGCTGCCAGGACGGAGTAGGCCAGGGCGATCTTCATGGCATCTTTCGTCCCCTGGTGGATACGGTACAGGTCGGCTTTTCCGTAGTTTTGTCCTGCGTAGGATGCCATTCCCTGACCCAGGGACAGCAGACCCTGCATCAATACACTCTGGATCTTGTTGGCTGCGGTATACACGGCGATGGCTTCCTCAAACCGGTTGATGGCGCTCTGCATCACCATGGTTCCGGAAGCGGTGATCCCGAACTGAAGTGACATGGGAACACCGATAGCCAGCTGCTTTTTCGTATCGTCCCCGTTCAGCCTCCAATGATGCCGCCTGGGCCGGAGAGTGGGGACGTTTTTCATGATATAGATCAGGCAGAGGACAGCGGAGATCCCCTGGGCCAGCACAGTGGCCCTTGCCGCTCCGGCAACACCCCAGTGGAATACGATGATAAAGATCAGGTCCAGGATTACGTTAAGGCCCGTGGAAAAGATCAGGAAGTACAGAGGTGTCCTGCTGTTTCCGATGGCCCGGAGATAGGAGGAAAAAAGGTTGTAATATACAGTGGCGACCAGTCCCGCGCAGATGGTGGAAATATAGGTATAAGCCTCCTCATAGATGGAGTCAGGTGTGTTCATCAGACGGAGGATGGTGGGCATGAGACTGAGACTGATGACGGTCATCACAACGGCCAGTATGGCGGTCAGAATGATGCCGTTGGCGACGGAACGCCGGGTCTCCTCCTCGTTGCCGGCCCCGAATTTCTGGCTGGTCAGTACAGAGAATCCCGTGGCCATCCCCAGGGAGGAACCGATCACGAAAAACATGATGGTACCGGTGGAACCAACTCCTGCCAGAGCCCTGGAACCCACGAAATTCCCGACGATCATGGAATCCGCCATATTGTAAAGCTGCTGGAATACATTTCCCAGAAAAACAGGAAAAACGAAGCGCAGGATTATACGCATCGGATTGCCTTCGGTCAACTTTGTTTCCATACCTGATCTCTCCATGGATTAAACGACTTTAGAATCCTAATCATTATATGTGTTCTGCAGTGGAATGTCAACATCCGGCAAGATAAGACTATAAGGCCGTTTTTATTGCTATTCACCCTGTACGTTGATAGAATGAAAGAAAAAGATCCGGAAAAGGAGGAAACAAATGGGATTGAATGATACGCCCTCCG
>CAJGDH010000097.1 GCA_904502145.1 uncultured Eubacterium sp. | reverse complement strand
CAACCCAGCGGGTCTCCGGGCAGATGCCCTCCGGAAGCAGACGGACGAACTGTTCATCCTTATAGGCTTCCTGATAGAGGCTGCGGATCTCTTCACTGCTGACTCCCTCCTTCAGGTTGGCATAGGCCGTGACCAGGATCCCCCTGTTCATGGGAACCAGGTGGGGGGTAAAGTTCACCAGGGTCTCCTGGCCGGAAGCGTAGGACAGCTGTTCCTCGATCTCCGGGGTATGGCGATGACCGGCCACACCGTAGGCTTTTATGCTTTCATTTACCTCGCAGAAGAGATTGGCCATTTTGGCCCCTCTTCCCGCACCGGAGGTCCCTGACTTCGCATCGATGATCACCGATTTCATGTCGATGAGTCCCGCCCTGGCCAAAGGGTAGATGGACAGGAAAGAACAGGTGGGATAACAGCCCGGATTGGCCACCAGCCTGGCTTTCTCTATCTTTTCGCGGTTGAATTCGCAAAGGCCGTACACAGCTTCACTGATAAAGGACGGGCTCTTGTGGGTGATCCCGTACCAGTCCTCATAGACACTGACATCTTTGATTCGGAAATCCGCACTAAGATCAATGACCTTGATCCTGGATAATACTTCCTCACTGATGAGGGAAGCACATAATCCCTGGGGAGTAGCCGTAAATACCACATCCACTTCCTCACAAAGCTTATCCAGATCCTCCCCTTTGCAGATATCCGGGACGATCTGGAACATATTCTGAAAAACTGACGCATAGGGCTGATCTACATAAGACCTCGAACCATACCAGCGTATCTCCGCTTCTTTATGGCCCAGCAAAAGCCGGACAAGCTCCTGTCCCGCATAGCCGGTGGAACCGATTATCCCTACTCTGATCATGTTATCCTTCCTTTCTCTGTTCATATTTATTCATTTCTGAATCTATTTCCAAACCTTATCTGATTTAAAAATCTCTTTAAGTTACCAATCATGTATTATCGCACACTCTTTATCCCATTTCAAGCCGTAGGTCCCGGCATGTGATTCTATGCAATAGTTCAAATAATTATACACGAATTTTTATTATTATACATATTTATTCGGTTTTAGGCAAGTATTAATTAATATTTATTCATTTTTATGGAAAAACCCTTGCATAATAGGAAAGAATGATGTAAAGTATAACAGTCAGACTCCATCATGGGATCTGAGTAAGGAAATGAACAGGATTATCAATTCAGGAGGATAGATCTATGAGTAAAGAAAAAGTTGTACTGGCCTATTCCGGCGGACTGGATACCACAACCATCATACCCTGGCTGATCGAGACCTATGATTATGAAGTCATCTGCTGCTGCGTGGACTGCGGACAGGGTGAAGAGCTGGAAGGTCTTGACGAACGTGCGAGATATTCCGGTGCTTCCAAGCTCTATATTGAGGATATCGTGGATGATTTCTGCGAGAACTATATCATGCCATGCGTACAGGCAGGCGCCGTATATGAGAACAAATACCTTCTCGGTACATCCATGGCCCGTCCGGGCATCGCGAAAAAACTGGTGGAAGTAGCCAGAAAAGAAGGGGCATCCGCCATCTGTCACGGTGCCACCGGCAAAGGAAACGACCAGATCCGTTTTGAGCTTTCCATCCATGCCCTGGCACCGGATCTTAAGATCATCGCCCCCTGGAGAGACAGCAACTGGAAGATGGACTCCCGGGAATCAGAGATCGCCTACTGTAAGAAACACGGTATCGATCTTCCCTTCGCTGCGGACAGCAGCTACAGCCGTGACCGCAACCTGTGGCATGTGAGCCATGAAGGTCAGGAACTGGAAGACCCCACTCTTCCTCCCAACTATGATCATATCCTGATGATGTCCGTCACTCCGGAAAAAGCTCCGGACGAACCGGAATACGTCACCATGACATTTGAGGAGGGTATGCCCAAAACTCTCAACGGCGTGGAGATGAAGGTATCGGATATCATCCGGGCTCTCAACAATATCGGCGGAAAACACGGGATCGGTATCGTGGATATCGTGGAGAACCGTGTGGTCGGTATGAAATCAAGAGGAATCTATGAGACTCCGGGCGGAACCATCCTCTTTGAGGCCCACAAGCAGCTGGAAGAACTGACCCAGGATCGTGCCACCATGGATATGAAGAAGGACATCGGCAACAGACTGGCTCAGGTCACTTACGAAGGAAAATGGTTCACTCCTCTTTGTGAAGCCCTTCGTGCCTTTGTTAAATCCACACAGAAATATGTGACCGGCGAAGTGAAATTCAAACTCTATAAAGGCAACATCATCAAGATGGGAACCACTTCACCTTATTCCCTCTACAATGAATCCCTTGCCTCCTTCACCACCGGAGATATGTATGACCATCATGATGCCGACGGCTTCATCACCCTTTTCGGACTTCCTCTGAAGGTCCGTGCCATGAAGCTGCTGGAAGTACAGAACAAGACTAACTGATCCTTCGCAGATCAGTAATATCGGGAGGTTATCATCTATGGCTCAATTATGGGGCGGACGCTTCACGAAAGAAACCGACCAGCTGGTCTATAATTTCAATGCGTCCATTACCTTTGACCGTAAATTTTATCGACAGGATATGGAAGGAAGCATGGCCCATGTAAAGATGCTGGCTGCAGCCGGCATCCTTACGGAGGAGGAACGGGATCTTATCCTTGAAGGGATCACGGGAATCCTCCGGGATGTGGAAAACGGTACCCTGGAGATCTCAGATAAGTATGAAGACATCCACAGTTTTGTGGAAGCCACCCTGATCGACAGGATCGGGGATGCGGGCAAGAAGCTGCACACCGGGAGAAGCCGTAACGACCAGGTAGCCCTGGACATGAAGCTTTATACCAGGGATGAGCTTATGGAGATCAAAGGACAGCTGGAAAGCCTGATCCGTACCTGCCATCAGCTGATGAAGGACCATATCCATACAGCCATGCCCGGATTCACCCATCTGCAGAAAGCCCAGCCCCTCACCCTTGCCCACCATATCGGTGCCTATATGGAAATGTTCAAGAGGGACCACGGCCGGCTTAAGGATGTCTATGAGCGCATGAACTACTGTCCGCTTGGATCCGGAGCCCTGGCGGGGACCACTTATCCCCTGGACCGGGAGATGACTTCTTCTCTCCTGGGATTCTACGGTCCCACCTTGAACAGTATGGATTCCGTATCCGACAGGGATTATGTGATCGAGCTGCTCAGTGCACTTTCCATCATCATGATGCATTTAAGCCGTTTCTGTGAGGAGATCATCATCTGGAATTCCAATGAGTACGGCTTTATCGAAATCGATGACGCCTACAGCACAGGCAGCAGCATCATGCCCCAGAAGAAGAACCCTGACATCGCTGAGCTGGTAAGAGGGAAAACAGGGCGGGTTTACGGTGCCCTGAATTCCATGCTCACCACCATGAAAGGTCTTCCTCTTGCCTACAATAAGGACATGCAGGAGGACAAGGAGCTCACCTTTGACGCCTATGATACCGTAAAAGGGTGTCTGGCCTTATTCAACGGTATGCTCTCCACCATCAGCTTTAAAAAGGACGTGATGGAACAGAGTGCCAAAAAGGGCTTTACCAACGCCACCGACGTGGCGGATTACCTGGTAAACCACGGCATTCCTTTCCGGGATGCCCACTCCATCGTCGGCAGGCTGGTCCTCTACTGTATCGAAAGGCAGGTTTCCCTGGACGATCTGTCCCTGGAGGAGTACCGTTCCATCTGTCCCGTAATTGATGAGGACATCTATGAGGCCATCTCCATCAAAACCTGTATAGAAAAGCGGAACACCATCGGTGCTCCGGGACCGGATGCCATCCGGAAGGTGATCGGGATCAATGAGGAGTGGCTTGCGGATCTGAAATAAGAACCTGAAATAATAAAACCAGCTTAAAAATACAAAAAAGGCTGACCGCCCCGGTTTTCAAGGGCGTTCAGCCTTTTTTATCTTATTATTTTTATCAGAATACGGGCTACCGTCTGAAGGGCTGCTCCCCTTTCAAAGTAACATCCAGCTGATTGAACGGGATCGGTACCCTGATCTCATCGAATTTCTTCTTGATATTTTCCAGTGTCCTCCAGCGGACTTTCCAGTAATCATCGTATTTTACCCAGAAACGGATCCTCATCTCCACCTGGCTGTCCTTGAAATCATTGACAAAGACTTCCATGGGCTGGAAGCGGATCACCGCCTCCTCGGCATCGATCACTTCATATAATGCTTTCCGGACCCTGTCGATATCCTCGTCATAGGGGATACCTACAGTGATGTCCTCCTGTCTGGATTCCTTCATGGAGACATTGGTGATGGAGGAAGAAGACAACTGTCCGTTGGGAATCAGGACCGATTTATTGTCCGTAGTCCGAAGACGGGTATACATGATTCCGATGGCTTCCACATATCCCTCATGACTTGAACTGTCTTCGTAGATGTAATCCCCCACCGTGAAGGGCTTCATCAGGAGCAGGATCACACCGCCGGCGATATTGGCCAGGGATCCCTGTAAGGAAAGGCCCAGGGCAATACCGGCAGAACCCATGATGGCAATGATGGTTGAAGTGGTCACCCCCACCTCACTTATGGCAATAAAGACAATGATCACTTTAAGACCGATATTGAGGGCGGAAAGCAGAAAGGTTTCCAGGGTCACTTCCACGTTTGCACGGGTCAGAAGCCTGCTGACGGCTTTCAGAACATATTTGATGATCCTGAAACCAACCACAAGGATCAGGATGGCGATCAATATACGGGTGGCCAGGCGGAGGGCTTCATCTCCCATCTCTTCAATATATTTGTTGATTATCCTTGCAAGGGTGCTGGTTTTTGCCATCACTTGCTCCATGTTCTCCTCCTACTCCTCTGTCTTTGGACGGATATACCCTTTGGCTGTCAGCAGTTCCGCACAGAGAACAGCGCCTCCTGCCGCCCCGCGGACGGTATTGTGGGCGAGGCCGATGAACTTGAAATCATAAACTGTGTCTTCCCTGAGACGTCCCACAGAGATGCCCATACCGTTTTCATAATCCACGTCCGCCTTGACCTGTGGACGGTTATCTTCGTAGAGATACTGGATGAACTGTTTCGGGGCACTGGGAAGTTCCAGCTCCTGGGGTTCTCCCCTGAAGTTGACCATGGCTTCGATCAGCTGGTCTTTGGTGGGTTTCTTCCTGAATTTCACGAAAACCGCTGCGGTATGTCCGTTCAGAACCGGAACACGGACACACTGGGTGCTGATCACCGGAAGTTCCGCTTTGACGATCTTGCCGTCCACGATCTTACCCCATAATTTCAGTGGTTCCTGCTCGGATTTTTCTTCCTCGCCGCCGATGTAGGGGATGATGTTTTCCACCATCTCCGGCCAGTCCTTAAATGTCTTGCCGGCGCCGGAGATCGCCTGATATGTGGAAGCGATCACTTCCACGGGCTCAAACTCTTTCCATGCGGTAAGAACCGGCGCGTAGGCCTGGATGGAACAGTTGGGTTTTACCGCCACGAATCCTCTTGTGGTCCCGAGGCGTTTCTTCTGCTCCTCGATGATGGCCAGATGCTCCGGATTGATCTCCGGAACCACCATGGGCACATCCGGCGTCCAGCGGTGAGCGCTGTTGTTGGATACCACCGGTGTTTCTGTTTTGGCATAGGCATCTTCGATGGCGCGGATCTCTTCTTTACTCATATCTACGGCAGAAAAGACAAAGTCCACCGCTTCCGCCACTTTTTCCACTTCATTTACATTCATAACCACGAGTTTTTTCACAGCTTCAGGCATGGGGGTCGTCATCTTCCATCTTCCCCCTACCGCTTCCTCGTAGGTTTTCCCTGCCGAACGGGGACTGGCAGCGATGACTGCCACCTCGTACCAGGGGTGATTCTCAAGCAGGGAGACGAACCGCTGCCCTACCATTCCGGTACCTCCCAGGATACCGACTTTCAATTTTTTGTCCATAACTGTCCTTTCTGTTTACCGATCCTGTTTGATGATCCAATTTGATAAACCTGATTGATAATCCTATTTGATGATCCTCACCCGATACACTCCGTCGATGGCGGCAATCTTGTCCGTGGTCTCTGACCCGATCTCCGAATCAAGATCGAAAACCGCATAGGAGATGGATCCTTTGGATTTGTTGCTCATCTCATGTATATTCACGTTCTCTTTCGCGAATACACCGGTAAACTGGGTGAGCATATTGGGGATATTATTATACATGACCGCCACTCTCCCCATGGTATGGCAGACACCCATATCCATGTTGGGGTAATTGACGGAATTGCTGATATTTCCGTTGACCATATAGTCTGTGATCTCGTCGGCCACCATGATGGCACAGTTGTCCTCGGATTCCTCCGTGGAGGCCCCCAGATGAGGGAAGGCGATCACGCCGTCCTGACCGGCAGTCTTGGGGGTGGGGAAATCCGTGACGTAACAGTGTACCTTTCCGGAAGCGATGGCATCCTTGAGGGCATCTTCATCCACCAGGCCGTTCCTGGCGAAATTGAGGATGGTCACACCGTCCTTCATCATGGCAAAACTATCTGCATCCAGCATGTTTTTCGTCCCGTCCAGGAGAGGAACGTGCACCGTGATGAAATCACATTTTTCATAGATGTCCTCCACCTTTGTCACATGATGGACGTTGCGGTTGAGACTCAGGGCCGACTGGAGGGAAAGATAGGGATCATACCCGTAGACTTCCATCCCCAGATCATAGGCGGCGTTGGAGACCAGCACACCGATGGCACCGAGACCGATGACACCGAGATTTTTGCCTTTGATCTCTGTTCCGGCAAACTTCTTCTTGGCCTTCTCCATATGTTTGGTGATCAGTTCATCTTCCTGGTTCTCGATGACCCATTCATTTCCTCCGATCAGGCCTCCAGAGACCTGATCGGAGGAAATGAATGGGTCATCTTCCTGGTTCTCGATGACCCAT
>CAJGDH010000096.1 GCA_904502145.1 uncultured Eubacterium sp. | reverse complement strand
AATTAAGTACATAATAATTGGCCATTCCCAGGATAAACCAGAAGGTCATACCCGTGACCACCGCTGCCCTCCCGGAGTAAAGGACCAGCCAGAGGATCCCGAAAAAGAGGTAATAGAGCAGCACATTGAAGCAGAATTCCCCCGGCCTCATTTTCGTGATCAGATTGTCCGTAAACCTCTCCACCATCCAGAAGGTAAAAACAGGAGCGGCAAGGAAAAGGACTCTGCCTGGGATCGCGGAGACTTTCTCCGGCAGCGGCAGGGGAAACAGGACCAGTAGGATCACACATCCCAGAAGAAGAATGATCATCATCCACTGGGTGTAGATCGTCACGGGATAATAAAGCTTGGATACAAGATATTTTCCCTGGCTTGCATAGTTGACTTTCACCTTCCCGGAAAAACCTCTCTCCCTGGTGGTCCATTGATAGAAGATCGGTTCTTTGCCGGATACACTGTCATGGGAGGTGATCCTGATCCGGTATGCTTTCCTCTTCTGCAGCTGAACATTTACGGGAAATTCCGTATAACCGTTGTTGGCCAGGTCCTTGATCTTCATCTCCATGGTCCTGATCTTTTTGCCGCTATGGTCATCGATCAGACTGAGTTCCAGCGTCCCTTCGGCCTCCCCGCCGTAATCGTTGCTGGAGTACAGCTTCAGCGACTTGAGATGGGTATGTCTGGCCACGAATCTCTGTGTGATAATGGTATCTTCCGTCAGAAGACACAGCTGGTCGATCCGATATTTGTTCACCTGGTTGGTGGCATTTTTCTGGTATTCGTTGAAATGACTGCAGAGGTAGAACATAAGGAAAAGCAGCAGCGTGGTCACTGCTGCTTTCATAAAGATCTTACCTGTTCTGTAAAGTCTGTTTTTTTTCAGTTTATCGTTATTATCTTTATCTATCATAAAACAGTTGACGGCAGGTTCAGTCCGCCATCAGCAACTCCTCCTTCAGAGTCATGAATCTTTTCCTGAGCAGAGGGTGGATCTCATAAGGCGCGATCTCACACAGGGAGTCGAGGACAAAAAGCCTTTTCTCGATCCCCGGGTGGGGCAGAATGAGCTCAGGTGTACAAAGGATAAGGTCATCATACAGGAGGATATCCAGATCAAGAGTTCTGGGACCCCAGTGGATCTCCCGCTTCCTGCCAGCGGCCTGCTCGATGGCGAAAAGCCTGTCGAGAAGCTCCATGGGTTCAAGGAGGGTCTCAAGGCAGATCACCGTATTGAGAAACAGGTCCTGGTCCCTGTATCCGTAGGGTTCCGTTTCGATAAAAGATGCCTGTTTTACTATAACCACATCATCCAGCTCTCCGATCGCCCTGATGGCGTCGGTCAGATACTTTTCCCGGTCCCCCAGGTTGGATCCCAGCCCGACATAAACCTTATGTCTGCTCCGGCTGATCCTGACGGAAGCATAGTCGATATGCCTCATCACGGGAGCCCATGGTTTTTTCACTTCCAGGTCCACCCCGGCCACAGAAGGATATCTCCTCAAAATCCCGGCGGCAAGCCGCTCGGCCACACACTCCAGCAGCTTGTCATTCTGCTTCTTCATTGCCTCTTCTATGAAGGCACACACGTGACCGTAGTTCACCGAATCCTCCAGTCTGTCTGAAAGTCCGGCTTTTCTCGTATCGGTATATAAAGTCACATCCACGATAAATTTCTGCCCCAGGATATTTTCTTCTTTATATACCCCGTGGTTGCAGAATACTTCCAGATCGTGAATGATGATCTGATCATAGTTCTTTCGGTCGTTCATCCTATCCCTCCATTCAGACAGCGCCTTCCGGTCCGTTCTCCGAAAGGCCTGCTTCAAGGATGGCATCTGTCATCCTGAGAGCCCTGATATTTTTTTCTACGTCATGGACCCGGAAAAGGGAAACACCCTGTCTGCGTCCCAGGACCGTAGTGGCTATGGTCCCTTCCTCCCTCTCTCCCACCGGAAGATCCAGTGTGATCCCGACAACCGATTTTCTGGAAGTTCCAAGAAGAAGGGGAAGACCCCATCTGTTCATCCTCCCAAGCTCCCTTAAAAGCCAAAGGTTCTGCTCATAGGTTTTTCCAAAACCGATCCCCGGATCCAGGATGATCTTATCCGGGGAGATACCGGCCTTTTTGGCTATGGCCAAAGATCCGTCGATGTCCTCGCAGAACCGGGCATAAAAATGATCGGTGCAGGGCTTCTTCCGATTGTGCATCAGGCAGTAAGCCACTCCCTCCCGGGCAATCAGGCCGGCCAGCCTGTCATCCCATCTGAGGCCCCAGATATCATTGATCATATCTGCCCCGGCTGCGATCCCAGCGCGGGCGACCTCATATTTGTAGGTATCCAGGGAAAGAGCCACGTCAAACTCTCTGCGGATCCTCTCCAACACCGGAGCGATCCTCTCCGTCTCCTCAGCATCGGAGATCATCCGGTAGCCGGGCCGGGTAGATTCACCCCCCACATCGATGATAGACGCACCCTGGCGGATCATCTGCTCAGTCCTGATAAGGGCGTCATCCGGGCTGACAAAGGATCCTCCGTCTGAGAATGAGTCGGGTGTGACGTTCAGGATCCCCATGATATAGCTTTTATGGTCAAGATCAAAATGATGGTTTCCGATCTGCATAATACTTACCTCTGAAAAAGTCCTCCATAAAGGAAAGGGAGCCGCAGAGGACGAAGCAGTCCGCTTCCTTCTCCCTGGCAAGGGCAAGCTCCACCGCCTCATTCACATCCCCGCACACCGTGGTCTCCACGGACCGGGAACGGACAGCCGCTGCCAGGTCCTGGGCGGAAAGTCCCCTGGGGTTGCCCGGGGTAAAGGTATAGACGTGGGAGGCAAGGGGGATAAGGCAGGACAGCATCCCAGGGTAATCCTTGTCTTTCAGCACTCCCATTATATAGATGATTCTCTTATTTGTAAAATGTTTTTCCAGAAAAGCAGCCAGCTTTAAAGCCCCGTCCGGGTTGTGGGCACCATCCAGATAAAAAGGCGGATCTCTTCGGATCAGTTCAAGCCGGCCGGGCCATCTGGCTTCTTCCAGTCCTTCTTTGACCGCCCGGATGGTGATCTTCTCCCCTCCCGGCATGGTATGAAGAAGCAATGCAGCCCTGACTGCCGTCACTGCATTTTCTGCCTGATGTCTGCCGGGCAGCCGGATAGAGTAGCTTTCCTCCCGGAAGAAAAAACGGTTTCCCGTGGGACCCTCCTCAAGGATGCGGTAATCCCCGGGCCGGATACACAGGCATTCGCTGCCCGCTTTTTCCGCGGCCTTCTTCACCACATCCGCGACCGACTCCCGGTTGACGGCCAGCACCACAGGAACACCGGGTCTGATGATCCCTGCTTTCTGAAGGGCGATGGCTTCAACCGTATCACCCAGCACATCCTTGTGGTCTTCACTGATGGAGGTGATGACGGACAGAAAAGTGGTTTCCACCGCATTGGTGGCGTCGGATGCTCCCCCCAGACCGGCTTCGATCAGGGCATAATCCACCTTCTCGTCCCGAAAAAACATAAGGGCGATGGCTGTTTCCGCCTCAAAGAGGGTGGGGGTGTTCAGACCTTTCTCTTCCATCCTTGCCGTCACTTCCTCCAGGCAGGCATAGTACTCTTCCAGCCTGTCCCCGGAGATAAAGCCTCCGTTGATCCCGAAACGTTCCTCATAGCAGAAGATGGTGGGGGAGATATATCTCCCCACTGAGTATCCGCTTTTTCTTAAGATGGCATCAAGAAAGGCGATGGTCGACCCTTTCCCGTTGGTGCCTGCCACATGGATGATCTTGAGATCCCTCTCGGGATGATCCAGCAGGTCCAGAAGGCGGGTCATGGTCTCAAGTCCGAAAACCCTGCCCTTCCGGTTCAGTCTTTCTATGGTTTTCTGATATCTGTATTCAGATCTGTTATCTTTCATGGATCAGACCTCGAAGATCAGGTCTCCGTAGCTGGGGATAGGCCAGTCTTCCTTGGCTACGAGCATCTCCAGCTTGTCCGCGGGAGTCCGCAGGTCATTCATGGCGGCAAAGACCACATCGTGATAATATCTGGCCTGTTCTTCCCCGTCAGGCATCTCCTCTGCCCGGAAGGTCACTTCCTCCAGTCTTCCCAGGGCACTGAACATCTTCTTCAGGTTGAAGGTGATGTCCGCGAGAAGTTTTTCCTGTACTGAAGTGTCCAGGCTGCAGGCAGTCTTGATCTGGTTGATGGATTCCGCCAGGCTGGTCTGATACTTGATGGTGGCCGGTACGATCTGTTTCTTGGCCATGTCGATCATGGTGAGTGCCTCGATATTGATGGTCTTGGCGTAGGTCTCATACATGATCTCCGCCCTGGAGACCAGTTCCGTCTCATTGAACACACCATGGCGCTCAAACAGTTCTATGGATTTTCTTCTGGTAAGTGCCCCGATGGCATCCACCATGCAGCTGATATTGGGCAGTCCTCTCCGTTTGGCTTCCTTTACCCATTCTTCCGAATAACCGTCCCCGTTGAAGATGATCCTCCGATGGGCGATGAGAGTACCTTTGATCAGGTCATGGAGTGTCATCTTGAAATCATCCGACTTCTCGAGGGCATCGGCGAACTGGCAGAGGACATCGGCGACGATGGTATTCAGCACGATATTGGGGTCGGCGATGGACTGGGTGGAACCGACCATACGGAATTCGAATTTATTGCCGGTGAAGGCAAAGGGGGACGTCCTGTTCCTGTCCGTGGCGTCCATCTCAAAGGTGGGGAGGGAGTTGACTCCCGGGTCGTACTCTTCCCCGTGTATGGAACTGGTGGCCTCCCCGGAATCGATCAGCTGGTCCACCACATCCTGGAGCTGTTCTCCCAGGAAAACGGATATGATGGCCGGAGGAGCCTCGTTGGCACCCAGACGATGGTCATTTCCCGGAACGGAGGCAGATGCCCTTAACAGGTCTGCATGCAGATCCACCGCTTTCATCACCGCGGCAAGGATCAGGAGGAACTGCATGTTCTGGTGGGGGCTTTTCCCCGGGTCCAGAAGATTCTCCCCTTCATCCGTGGCCATGGACCAGTTGTTGTGTTTGCCGGATCCGTTGATACCGGCGAAAGGTTTCTCATGAAGAAGGCAGCGCAGATCCAGTTCCTCGGCCACCCTCTGGGCGGTTTCCATCACCAGCTGATTATGGTCGGTGGCAATGTTGTTCTGATCATAGATCGGGGCGATCTCATGCTGGGCCGGCGCGACCTCATTGTGCTGGGTCTTTGCGGAGATCCCCAGTTTCCAGAGTTCCTGGTTAAACCGGTCCATAAACTGGAGGATCCTCTCGGGAATGGTACCGAAATAATGGTCGTCAAGCTCCTGGCCTTTCGGCGGCATGGCACCGAACAGGGTCCTTCCGGTAAAGATCAGGTCTTTTCTTTTCAGGAACTTTGCCTTATCCACCAGGAAATATTCCTGTTCAGGCCCGGCATAAGTGGTGACATGCTTTACCGACTCCTTGCCGAAAAGGTGGACGATGCGGGTGGCCTGAATATCCAGGGCCTGCATGGAACGGAGCAGGGGCGTCTTCTTATCCAGCGCCTCCCCTTTGTAGGAGCAGAAGGCAGTGGGAATACACAGGATCGTGGAATGAGGTGTCTCCTTGATAAATGCGGGGGAGGTGCAGTCCCAGGCCGTATATCCTCTGGCCTCAAAGGTTGCCCTGAGTCCCCCCGAAGGGAAGGAAGACGCATCCGGTTCCCCCCTGATCAGCTCTTTCCCGGAAAAACGCAGCAAAGTCGTTCCGTCGGACTGGGGATCGATAAAAGCATCATGCTTTTCAGCCGTGATCCCGGTGAGGGGCTGGAACCAATGGGTATAGTGGGTCGCTCCTTTTTCGATGGCCCACTCCTTCATCTCATGGGCAACCACGTCAGCGACCTCGGGATCCAGTTCCGCCCCGGCCTCAATGGTGGCTTTCATCCTTTTGTAGGCAGCCTTGGGCAGCCTTTCCTTCATCACTGCGTCATTGAAAACATTTGAACCAAACATCTCTCTTACGTTTGTTTTCATCCTCTGTCGCCTTTCTTTCCAAAAGAATTTAAAAAGAGAAAAAGCGTTCAGGAATCTGCTGATTCGCGAACGCTGTTATCCTCATTCGGATTAATCCGGTCAATAAGCAAATTTCTCCTCAAAATATGCTTTCAGATCTTCTATCTTTATTCTCTCCTGTTCCATGGTGTCACGGTCCCTCACGGTGACGGAACCGTCTTCCAGGGAATCAAAATCGTAGGTGATACAGTAGGGGGTACCGATCTCATCCTGTCTGCGGTAACGTTTTCCGATATTGCCGCGGTCATCGTACTCGCAGTTCCATGTTTTACAGAGCTCCTGATAGATCTTCTCCGCTCCTTCTCCAAGCTTCTTGGACAGCGGGAGCACACCGATCTTCACCGGAGCGATGGCCGGATGGAAATGCATGACGGTACGTACATCCCCTTCCTTGATTTCTTCCTCGTCATAAGCGGCACAGAGGAAGGCAAGGGTCACACGGTCAGCACCAAGAGAAGGTTCTATGACGTACGGTATATATTTTCTCTTCTCCTCGTCATCAAAATAAGCCATATCCTCACCGGATACATTCTGATGACAGGTAAGGTCGTAATCTGTTCTGTCGGCGATTCCCCAGAGTTCGCCCCATCCGAAGGGGAAGAGGAACTCGATATCCGAGGTCGCTTTGGAGTAGTGGGACAATTCTTCCGGCTCATGGTCGCGGATCCTCATCTCTTCCTCCTTGATCCCGAGGGTCTTCAGCCAGTCTACACAGTAGTCTTTCCAGTAGGTGAACCATTCGAGGTCCGTATCGGGTTTACAGAAGAACTCCAGTTCCATCTGTTCGAACTCACGGGTACGGAACGTAAAGTTTCCGGGCGTGATCTCGTTGCGGAAGGATTTGCCGATCTGGCCGATGCCGAAAGGAATCTTCTTTCTGGAGGTCCTCTGGACATTTTTAAAGTT
>CAJGDH010000095.1 GCA_904502145.1 uncultured Eubacterium sp. | reverse complement strand
ATCCCCTTCCACCGCTTCAGCGGCGTGGAGGGAGCTGAATCGAAATTAGCGTGCGGCGCAGTACGCAACAGCATGTATATCAGTCCGAAAGGACAGGTGCTTCCCTGTATGTCCATGGGCGGTACCGCAATAGATCCGATGTTCGATTCGATCCTTGAGAAGCCGCTGTCGGATATTCTGACAGATTCCTATTACCATAGTGTATCCATCATGCGCATGAAGGCAATCATCGATCATAACGAGAGATGTCTCGGATGCAGCTGGCGGCTGGCCTGCGGCGGCGGATGCCGCTCAACAGCCTGCGGCGAAACATGCACGGATTATAAAGGAATCGATGAAGAGACCTGCTATTTTTTCCGGTCCGGCTGGTGTGACAAGACCATCGAACTCGTAAAGAAGCTGAATGCAGACCATGCGGAAACATCAGAACCAGACAATCCGGAAACTGCAGTATCCTGCTGAAACATGACAGGAAGCCATAACACAGAAACGTAAACACTGAAGTATAGCACAGCAGCGTAACACAAACCATAATATGTCATAATCAGAAACACTTAATCAAGAAAGCGAGGAATAAAAGATGAGCGAGCAGGAAAAGAAAGAGCAGGAACTGTTTCAACAGGATCTGGATGCAGATGAACTGGAAGGCGTTTCCGGAGGCGAGGCATTACACAGTGACAACTTCATTCAAGAACACATGCGGAAACTGGTTGTAAACGGTGTAGTAAACTGTGCTGCTACGGTGGAAAAGAAAAGCTGGTGTAGTTCGAATGATGCCTGCAACAACAGGGCTGTTCACTATACCTTCGTGTCTCCCTGCACCTATCTGGACTGCCTCCGCCCATATGAGTGGGAATAATAGGAAGTCATTAGGAGTCATTGGGGGAGATATTGAGGGTGTCCCAAAAGTCAAAGTAGAATTGACTTGATGGATACCCTCTTTTTTATGTCCTTAATGGATAATACAGAGGCTGAAAATGCCTCTGTTTTTTGCGCTAAAAAATCTCCCCACCGTAATGGCAAGAGGCAAGTACCGCCAATTTCAGCAGAAATTACGGGTGATTTCCAGTATTTTAAAAAAAGAAAAGCCCTAAGAACCGTATAAATAAAGGTTCTAAGGGCAACAAAAAAAAGCTGCCGAGGAGACTTGAACTCCCGACCTCCGCCTTACCAAGGCGACGCTCTACCGGCTGAGCTACAGCAGCATTGAGGAAACCTCAACAACGAGATGATACCACGGTCGTCCGGGAATGTCAACCATAATCTTTTCCGTTTTGCAAATAGTAGAAACTATATATACAATTTATGCAACATGGGACTTTTCCCTTTTTCCATGGTGTCTTTTTGTTACGGGATTGACATTCCTTGTCATTTGATCATGGTTTAAGACAAAATTATTTCCACACAGATTCCCTCAAAAAAGATTGTGTTTGAAGGCAGAATAGGGTATGATATACGATAAGAAAGAATGGAAGGGTATCGCCTATGTTTGAGATGTTTATAACCTTGATCGCCGCTATCGCTGCGAGTGCATATGGATTATCCAGATCGGTATTCATGAATGGCCCTTACCGTAATTATTACCGGCTCGGACTGCTGGTCTTTATTATTCTGGTCCTCCTCATTTCCGTGACCTACCGTTCCATCAGGAACGCCCGGATACGCAGGATGAATGTCAATCTGGAACATTATCTGTATTATCATAAATATACTTCCATCCTCTACCGGATCGGATATTTCATCAGTTACCTTATTCAGAACATTCTCTTTGATTACACCTATATGCGGCGTAATTTCAACTTCTGTAAGGGTCTTGATGTCTATGACGGAGGAGTCAGCGAGTACTATATCAAGTTCAGGAATACCTGGTATAAGTACCTCTCCCTCACCATGAAGAGACACCGGATCTCCCTGAAAAAGCTGCAGGCTTTCGCTGCGGTGATGAAGAATGAGATGATCTATGAGGCATTGCCGGATGATGAGATCAAGGCTTATTACAAGCTCTTTGATCATGAAGCCGCCGCCTGCTTCGAAGAGCATCATAAGGTGACCCGGGACCTTATGTCCAAGTTTGAGAGCTACAGCCACGTGAGCAAAACCTACCGCAAGCATGTGCTTAAGCGTTATAAGGTTCTCTTATATGTGGAGAAGAAACAGCCTCGGATCAAGGAGCTGGTCAACCTCAAGGATTTCCGTGAGAAGCGTGACGTAAACGATTACAAGAAGATGGATTTCCGCTGATCTTTTTGTTTATCCTTACTTTCATATGTATTTTATTCCATCTTAAAAGGACAGCCATGGATCTTAATGATTTTCATAAGATACATGGCTGTCCTTGTTTTTGTTTTATAATATTTCTTTTTCAGTTCATCCTCTGTCGGACGATCTCATAGGCCAGTACCCCCGCTGCCACGGAGGCATTCAGGGAGTCGATATCCCCCTTCATGGGAATGGAGACGATGTAGTCGCATTTCTCTCTTACGAGACGGCTGACGCCGCTGCCTTCATTGCCGATCACCAGGCCGATGGGGCCGGTGAGGTTCTGCTTGTACATGATCTGGCCGTCCATGTCCGCACAGGCGAACCACATCCCGCGGTCCTTGAGCTGTTCGATGGTCCTGGCCATGTTGGTTACTCTGGCCACCGGTGTGTAGTTCAGTGCCCCGGCGCTGACCTTGGCCACGGTTCCCGTAAGGCCGGCTGCCCGGCGTTTGGGGATGATCACCCCGTGTGCACCCGCCAGGTTGGCGGTACGGATGATGGCACCGAGGTTGTGGGGGTCCTCGATCTCGTCACAGAGGATGAAGAAGGGATCTTCCCCCTTCTCTTCCGCTTTGGCGAAGAGATCGTCAATCTCCGCGTAGGTGAAGGCAGCCGCGTAGGCCACCACTCCCTGGTGCTTTCCGTGATCGCTGAGGGAATCCAGCTTCTCCCTGGAGACAAATCTCACCAGGGTATCCTGTTTTTTTGCTTCCCTTAAGATGGTTTTGATGGGGCCGTCCTGGCTTCCGTCCAGGATAAATAATTTATCGATGGTCCTGCCGGCCCGAAATGCTTCGATGACGGCATTTCTTCCCATCAGTGTCAGTTCTTCGTATGCCATTATTCTTCCTCCAATCCCATTTCCACCAGCTCAATGATCCTGTCCATTCTGCCGTTAAGATACAGATAGCCGATCAGGGTCTCGTAGGCCGTGGCGATCCGATAATCATGCCGGCTCTGGTTTTTGGCCATGGACATGGGTTTGGCATTCTTTCCCCGGCGGAAGATGGTGGTCTCCTCCTCGCTTAAAGAGGGCAGGATCCGTTCCGCCATCCGGGTCTGGGATGCTGCGTTGACGATGTCCGTCACCTTCTGATGGTATTTGTTGGTACGGACATTGCCCTTGGTCACCATCATGGTCCGGATCACCAGATCGAAGACAGCGTCGCCGATATAGGCGAAGGATAAGGCGGAGTAAGTCCTGATCTCCTTTTCATCCAGGGGAAAGTGGTTCCGGAGATGGTTTAAGCTCTCTTCCATTTTACTCCCTGCCTTGTATCTTCAAGGATGATGCCCTTGTCCAGAAGCTCGTTCCTGATCTCATCGGCCCTGGCATAATTCTTTGCCTTTCTGGCCTGCTGACGTTCTTCGATCAGGGCTTCGATGTCGGAATCCAGTAGTTCTTCTTCCTTTTCCGTGATGATGCCAAGGATATCGCAGAGCTTCTCCAGGGTCTCTTTTACGTAGGTAATGTATTCTTTTCCGGCGTCTGTGGCCGTTACATTTGCCAGCTTAACGATCTCGAAGATGGCGGAGATGGCATCTGCAGTGTTGAAGTCATCGTCCATGGCTTCTTCGAATTTAGCCACCAGCTCCTTGACTTCCGCTGCGTGCTTTTCTTCCTCTTCGCTCATGGGGCCTTCCTTGGCTGCTCCCTCAAGGGTCCTGAGGTTGTCCACACAGGTCAGGATACGGTCCAGACCGTTCTTGGAGGCTTCCACCAGGGTGTCGCTGAAGTTCAGCGGGCTGCGGTAATGGGCGCTCAGCATGAAGAAACGGATGACCTGAAGGGGGTATTTCTCGCTGATCTCACGGACTGTGAAGAAGTTGCCCGCAGATTTGGACATCTTCTTGTTGTCGATATTCAGGAAGGCATTGTGCATCCAGTAATTGGCGAATTTCTCCCCGTTGGCCGCCTCACTCTGGGCGATCTCATTCTCGTGATGGGGGAATACCAGGTCTTCGCCGCCGGCGTGGATATCGATGGTCCTGCCGATATATTTCTTGGACATGACTGAACATTCAATATGCCAGCCCGGACGTCCGTCACCCCAGGGTGAAGGCCAGGAGGGCTCTCCTTCCTTCTTGGGCTTCCAGAGGACGAAATCCATGGGATCTTCCTTCTCGTCGCTTACGGCGATACGGATGCCTGCCTGCATGTCATCTAAGTTCTTGTTGGACAGATGGCCGTAATCCTGGAAGCTTCTGGTCCGGAAATAAACGGTCCCGTCCTTCTCATAGGCGTGGCCCTTGTCGATGAGGGTCTGGATCATGGCGATCATGCCGTCGATCTCTTCCGTAGCCTTGGGATGGTGGGTGGCCTCCTTCACATTGAGGCCTTCCATATCCTTCTTGCACTCCTTGATGAAGCGCTCGGAGATCTCGCTGGAGGATACTCCCTCCTCATTTGCTTTCTTGATGATCTTGTCGTCCACGTCCGTAAAATTGGAGACGTAGTTTACGTCATAACCCTTGTATTCGAAGTAGCGGCGTACGGTGTCAAAGACCACCATGGGTCTTGCGTTGCCGATATGGATATAGTTGTATACGGTGGGGCCGCAGACATACATGCCCACCTTGCCCTCGTGAACGGGCACGAATTCTTCTTTACTGTTTGTCATGGTATTATAGAGCTTCATAGATCTTTCCTCCTCAGCTTACATATGATGGCCTTTGGTGCAGCCTTCACACATCGTATCTCCGTACATCAGGTCGGCTCCCACATAATTCTGGACCTCGGAGAGCAGGCAGACCGCATTGGCAGCGATGCCGAGTCCCTGGCCGGTAAATCCGAGTCCTTCCTCCGTGGTAGCCTTCACATTTACCTGCCCTTCCTGGAGACCCAGAACACGGGCAATGTTTTTCTTCATCATGGGGATGAAGGGTGCCAGTTTCGGTCGCTGGGCAATGATGGTGCAGTCAATGTTCTCGATAAAGTACGATTTATTGTCCAACAGTTCCCTGACATGGGCCAGGAGTTCCATGCTGTCGGCCCCCTTGTATGCAGGGTCCGTATCCGGGAAATGTTTTCCGATATCTCCCAGGGCAGCTGCCCCCAAAAGGGCATCCATGATGGCGTGGAGAAGAACATCCGCATCAGAGTGGCCAAGTAAGCCAAGCTCATAAGGTATTTCCACACCGCCGATGATCAGTTTTCTGTCCTCTGTCAGTCGATGGACGTCATATCCGCTTCCTATTCTCATATTTTTTTCCTCATTATCTCTGTCCCTCCCCAGGGGCGGGATCTCTGTAAGTTTCTGCTTTTTTCTTGCCGCTTTATAAAAGAAGAACCGCAGATACACGATCTGCGGTTTAAATCATAGCGGGAACTGGATTCGAACCAGCGACACTACGGGTATGAACCGTATGCTCTAGCCAACTGAGCTATCCCGCCTTATGTCATAACGTCCATCATTATATAATATTTTGGCGTCTTTTGTCAACATATTTCCGGGAAATTCAATCGGAATCGTCCCAGCGATTCCGCGCGGGCTGTGCGATGCCGAAGGCGTCTTTCGGGCGTTGGGAATCCTGTCTATTCAAACATGCGATAAAGCCAAAGGGCCACGATGCCGATCACGATCACCGGGAACATAAAACGGACGGCGGCCAGGGTAAAGATGGCAAGGCAGAGCAGCACTGCGATGGTGCCGCCTTTAACCATGAGGTTCTTCATCTTGTCGGAAGCCGGCAGTTCGCCCTCTTCCCGATAGGTTTCATCCTCAGCGTCATAATATCCGGATGTGGTCCCGGTCACGGCTTCCTGGTGGGCATCCAGGATGGAATGGGCGATCAGTCTGGGACTGCCCAGAGAAGCGGTCACTTCTTCCTCCGTCTTTCCCTGCGCCTCTTCTTCTGCCATATATTCCCGATAATAATTCAGGGTCGCTGTCAGCTCCGAACCGGGGATCTGCTCTTCCAGGCAGGTGCTGAGTTCATCTAAAAACTCCTGTTTTGTCATATTGTTTCAACTCCATATCTTTATAGTTCATTCACTCGTAAATCCCGATAACAAGGATATCATAACAAGATTGCCGCATAAACGCAAGCACTGAACTTTACCGATTATTGCGGGAAAGGGAAATGCGGACGGGGTCTTCTGATATAGAAATACCACCATGGAACACGGGGTTCCATGGTGGTAATGATGATTCAGGGTAAGGGCTTATCCCGTGAGTCCGGAATTACATCATGCCCATTCCGCCGCCACCTGCCGGCATCGGAGGAAGGTCTTCCTTGATATCGGCGACAACGGACTCTGTGGTCAGAAGGGTGGAGGCTACGCTTGTAGCGTTCTGTAAAGCGCTTCTGCTGACCTTTGTGGGATCGATGATTCCTGCTTCGATCATATTTACATAGGATTCGGTCAGGACATCAAATCCGACGCCTTCTTCACTTTCCATGACTTTGTTGATGATCACTGCGCCCTCAAGACCTGCATTGACTGCGATGTGGTACATGGGGGATTCCAGGGCTTTGAGAACGATCTCAGCGCCGGTCTTTTCGTCGCCGGAGAGTCCTGCAGCCATCTCTCTGACCTTCTTTGCAGCGTGGATATATGCGGATCCGCCGCCGGAGATAACGCCCTCTTCCACTGCAGCCTTGGTAGCGGCCAGAGCGTCTTCCAGACGAAGCTTGGCTTCCTTCATCTCTGTCTCGGTTGCAGCACCTACACGGATCACGGCTACGCCGCCGGAGAGCTTGGCAAATCTTT
>CAJGDH010000094.1 GCA_904502145.1 uncultured Eubacterium sp. | reverse complement strand
CATTGCAGGTATCCTTATGGGCGCAGGCATGCATTGTGTCGGATGCCCGGCTTCCGCGATGGAATCCCTGGAAGAGGCATGCATGGTACATGGCATGGACGCTGATGCGGTCCTCAAAGCGATCAACGAATATCTTGCCGCTGAATAAGCAACGCTGAATAAACAATGAGACGGCATAAATAAAGGAATCCCCGGAGAGTAATCTCCGGGGATTTATTTTTTGCAGTATTCATTTTCCTGAAGGTCATCCGTTCAGATGGGCCAGGGTTTCCAGGGCGTTCTCCCTGCAGATCAGCCGGAAATGCTCCCGGAAATAGGACAGGGAAGCGTAGGATGTCCGGATGGACTCGCCGTAATCGGAACAGATGGTGCAGGCACGATCATAGAGGGCCTGATCCATATCCTTCTTTACGAGGACCAGGTAATAGGCACCCTGGGCCTGATCCTTATAAAGGGCGCTGTCCCCACTGTAGAAGGGGGTCAGATGTCCGCAGAGGCGGAGGACCTCATCCAGGGAATCGAAGGCATAGATCTGTTCGGAAGCCGGTTTTGCCGGTCTCTCTTCGCTTTTTTTCTTCAGGTATTCCTCTTTTGCGGAGGAGAGGGCTTTGGTGAAGGAATCGAGGATTCCGAGGGACTGTTCACCGGAAGAACTCTCCCCGTCATTTCCGTCATCTTCGGACGGATTGAAGGAAAGAGGCTCTTCGTCGTCATCTTCAGACCCTTCAAAGAATTCTTCATCCTCCATATCCTCCTCTTCCTCCTCACTCCCCGCCAGGGAGGAGAAGCGGGAGAACCTGGTGTCAAGAACCTCCGGATCCTCCACCTTCGTCACCACAAGGATCAGGCAGTCGAAGGAGATGGGGATGGCCTCGATCATCAGGGGGATGTTGTCCGCCTCGAATCCGCACTCGGCAGCGGCCTTCTCCATCATATCCCGGACTAAGGCCTTGGCTTTGGAGGAACCGTAAGCGAGCTCCGACAATTTAAGCTGACGCTGTTCAAGATCTGTCTTCTCTACGATACAGCGTATCTGGTTTTCATTTAATTTTTCTATTTTCAAAATGGATCACATCCTTATCACGGATTTACTTTTTTGCCCCTCCGGGCAAAAAACGGTCTTCTCTAGAGTATACTCATTAATTTGCCCGATGTAAAGGGCAGACCGGAAAAAAATGAATTGTAAATATATGGAAAATGTGTTACAATGCATTTACAGTAAAATCATTTCATGGCAGCCTGTTGTTTTCCGTTAACCAGATGCCCCGGAAGGTTCAGCCCGGCAGATTTCCGGACCGAAGCTGCCGGGGCCTTTTTTGGGCGCAGGATACTCCGTGGGTTCCTCGCCGGTGTAAGCAGGACAGTGAACAATGCAAATAATTTCAGGAATTGTTGGCATTTTGGAAGAATGAATGTTAAAATATAAGATGAGTTTTGACGCCCTTCTGTAAAGAAGAAGGCGGAAGACGGAAAGTTTCTCATAGTCAGAGGTGAGTTTATTGTATACAGAGCAGATAGACCTGAAGGTCATATCTGAGGACCAGAGAAAACATGCCCTGGACCGGGCAGGGGAGATCATCCGGAGCGGAGGGCTGGTTGCCTTTCCCACGGAGACCGTGTACGGGCTTGGGGCGGACGGGATGAACGCGGAAGCCTGCGCCCGGATCTATGAAGCAAAAGGACGTCCTTCCGACAATCCGCTGATCCTGCATATCGCAGGTATGGCACAGGTGGATGAGATCGCCCGGGAGGTCAGCCCGGAAGCCAGAAAAGTCATGGACGCTTTCTGGCCGGGACCCCTGACGGTGATCCTGCCCAAACAGGCCTGTGTGCCGGACCGGACCACGGGAGGACTGGATACCGTCGCCATCAGGATGCCTTCCCACCCTGATGCCAGGGAGTTTATCTTAAGGAGCAGGAGGATCATCGCGGCACCCAGTGCCAATGCTTCCGGGAAACCAAGTCCCACCCTGGCAAGACATGTATATGAGGACATGAAAGGAAGAATTCCCATGATCCTGGACGGAGGTCCGGTGGGCATCGGGATCGAATCGACCATCGTGGACATGACCGGGGACTGCCCCGTTATCCTGCGGCCGGGATACATGTCCCGCGAAGAGATCGCGGAGGTGACCGGCCAGGTCAGGATCGATCCGGCCATCGCCGGACGTACCATGAGCAAGGACGTGGTGGCGAAGGCACCGGGGATGAAATACCGGCATTACGCACCGAAGGGACAGATGATCCTTGTGGAGGGGGATGTCTCTCAGGTGGTACAGAAGATAAATGAACTCGCGGCACAAAGACAGGCGGAAGGCTACAGGGTCGGGATCATCGGAACGGATGAGACGGTTCCCTGCTATCAGGGAGGGATCGTGAAGAGCATCGGTTCCCGGGAACATCCCGAGACGGTAGCGGCCAGTCTTTACCGTATCCTGCGCGAGATGGACGCATCCGGGGCGGAGTACATCTACTCCGAGAGCTTCTTCCGCGAGGAGATGGGGGATGCGATCATGAACCGCATGCTTAAGGCAGCGGGTTACCGTGTGATTACCTGCGGGAGGTGAAAATTTGAGTTTCAAAAAGATCATTCTGGTGGGGGAGACCAACCTTACCAGAAGCATTCTGGCAGAAGCCATACTGAAGCAGATATTCCAGAAGAAAAACATTACAGATGTAGAAGTGATCTCCAGGGGACTGATCGTCCTGTTCTCGGAACCGATCTCTCCCAAGGCATCGGCTGTTCTTTACGAGAACGGGTGCGAGGAGGTGACAAAACGTTCAAATGAACTGACCCAGGAGGATGTCGACCAGGCCGATCTGATCCTTACCATGAACAAGAGTGAGATCGACCATATCCGGGAGCATTTCGAGATCAATACCACCTGTATGTCCCTGGGGACATTCATTGATATGGAGGAGGAGATCCCGGACGTTACGGAAGACAGCAAAGAAGCCTACCAGGCATGCTTTGAACTGATGAAACAGGCCATGGAGGCAGCTGCCGACCGGATGATCCTGGAGCTGATCAGCACATGAGAAGGCAGGGGGAGAAGCATCCTCTGCGTCTGCTGGTACTGATCACACAGCTGGGAATCACCATGATGGTCCCCATCTTCATCTGCGCCTGGCTGGGTTCCCTGGCCAGCCGGAAGACAGGAGTGGAGATCCTCTTTGTCCTGTTTCTGGTCATCGGGGCCATGGCGGGATTTCGCAGCTGTTACCATATAATCAGAAGATTTGTACCCTTACACAGTAAAAAACCGGGGGATACAGTGCCCTCATCCACGGAATCCGCCGGGGATGATTCCCTGCCCGGGGCAGATTATCCCGGGGAGATGCCGGAGGACCCCTGGGACAGGTAAGGGACGAGGATGCAGACCATGAACAGATGGAAGAAATGGTTTGACAACATGAATGAGACACTGCTGGACCTGATCATCGGCTGCCTGGTCTACAGCGCGGTCTTTGAGCTGATCGGCCTGATCGCCGTTCCCAACAAGGGAAGCTACAGCCTGGGCCTGCTGATCGGCACCGCCGTTGCGGTGGGGTCTGCCGTCAGCATGGCAGCGGGGATAAAGCATGTGTTGAATATGGACAAGGGCGCGGCCTCGCGCACCAGTGTCCTCTATAGTTTTTTGAGGCTGATGGTTATGTTTGTGGCAGCATGGCTGGGGCTGAAGTTTTCGCAGATCAGCTTTCCCGGTGTGGTCATCGGGATGATCGGTCTGAAGATCTCCGCCCACATGCATGTTTATACAAATGTTTATATAACTAAAAAAATACGGAGGAAAGGAAGGTGAAATAATGGGAAGCTCGATGCTTTTGAGCAGCGGCGGTGACGTGGATTTTTATATACACAGTTACTATGAATTCAAACTGTTCGGACAGGAATTATCCATCAATACGACCATGGTAAGTACCGTCATTGTCTGCATCGTCATGATCGGTCTGATCCTCTTTGCCAGACATTATGTCATGAAGGCATACAGGACCGGGGAGACCAACGGCGTGCAGAACGCGGTGGAGATGATCGTTGAGCTGCTGGATAAGCTGGTTTACAGCAACATGGGACATCATGCGCCCGCATATCTCAACTATGTGGAATCGCTGATGATGTTCATTTTCCTGAGTAATATCTCAGGCCTGTTCGGTCTAAGAGCTCCCACCGCTGACTTCGGCACAACATTCTCCCTTGGTCTGATCACCTTTGTCATGATCCAGTATGCATGGATCAAAAGCAAAGGAATCAGGTTCATCAAGGACCTGTTCGAGCCGTTTCCGATCTTTTTCCCTGTTAACCTGATCAGTGAGTTTGCCACTCCGATCTCCATGTCCCTGCGTCTCTTCGGAAATGTACTGGCGGGGACCATCATGCTGGGACTCTGGTATGCTCTTATGCCATGGGTATTTAAGATAGGTTTCCCGGCATTCCTGCACACCTATCTTGATCTGTTTTCAGGTGCCATCCAGACATTCGTCTTCGGCATGCTGACCATGACATTTATTCAGGATAAATATGCAGATTGACGAAAACTCAGAACGACGATTTTAAGGAGGATTTATTATGACACAGATCACAAACGAAGGATTTGTATTAGGTTGTTCCGCTATTGGTGCCGGTCTTGCACTTATCGCCGGTATCGGCCCCGGTGTAGGCCAGGGTATCGCAGCAGGTTACGGTGCTTCCGCAGTGGGACGTAACCCGGGTGCAAGAGGAGATATCATGTCCACCATGCTCCTTGGCCAGGCAGTTGCAGAGACCACAGGTCTTTACGGACTGGTTGTGGGAATGATCCTGTTGTTCGCCAATCCGCTTATTGGCAGATTATAATATGCGCTCCCTCGAGCGAATCGAAAGGAGGAGCGCCCGTGATATTATTATCCCAGCTGGATAACCGTATATTCGGGCTGGATGCGCAGCTTCTCTTTCAGCTTGTCTTCCAGGGTATCGCCATCTTCATCATCTTTATGGTGGCGAGCAAACTCCTGCTCGACCCTGTCCGCAAGATCCTTAACGAGCGGAAGGAAAGAGTGGAAAATGAACAGAAGGAAGCAGCGGAAAACAGAGAAGAAGCCATCCGCTTTAAAGAAGAATATGACGGAAAACTCAAACATATTGATAAGGAAGCCGAGCAGATCCTGAGCGATGCCAGGACGAAAGCCCTGAAACGGGAGGATGAGATCGTGAACGATGCCAGGAACGAGGCATCACGTATCATCGCTTCCGCCCGCCAGGAAGCAGAGCTTGAGAAGAAACGGGTGAAAGACGAGGTGAAGCAGGAGATGATCTCCGTTGCCTCCCTCATGTCCGAAAAGATCGTGGCTGCCTCCATCGATGCGGACAAGCAGAACGCATTGATCGAGCAGACACTGGAAGAGATAGGGGATGAAACATGGCTAAACTAGTGAGCTCTACTTACGGTGATGCCCTGTTTGACCTGGCGCTGGAGAAGGACAGTGTGGATGCGCTGTATGAGGAAGCCCAGGACGTCCGCGAAACATTTCTTGAGAATGAAGAGGTGCTCAGGCTTTTTAATCACCCTAAGATCAGAAAAGAAGAGAAAACGGCCTTCATTGAGAAAGTGTTTGAAGGCAGAGTATCCGGAGATATGGTCGGTTTTCTGCACATTATCGTGACGAAAGACCGCTATAACGAGATTCTTCCGATCTTTGACTATTTCATTCACAAGGTGAAAGAATATAAGGGAATCGGTACTGCCCATGTCACATCCGCGGTGGAGCTTTCCGGACAGCAGAAGGAAGCCATCGTGGACAAGCTTCTGGCCACCACCGGATATCATACCTTTGAGATGGATTACAAGGTGGATCCTTCCATCCTCGGAGGGCTGATCATCCGGATCGAAGACAGGGTGGTGGACAGCAGTCTGAAGACGCAGCTTGACAAGATGACGAAAGAACTGAGCAGAATCCGTCTCTAGGCATCTGGTCAGAAGATCATTTTGGATATAGTAGGATAGAAAGAAGGTGTAGAAAGCTCCATGAATTTAAGACCGGAAGAGATCAGTTCCGTGATCAAGGAACAGATTAAGAATTATACGGCAAAACTGGAGACCTCGGATGTCGGAACCGTCATCCAGGTGGCGGACGGTATTGCCCGTATTCATGGTCTGGAAAGCGCGATGCAGGGCGAGCTTCTGGAATTCCCGGGTGAGGTATTCGGTATGGTGCTGAACCTGGAGGAAGACAATGTCGGCGCTGTTTTGCTTGGAGACCATAAGAATATAAATGAAGGCGACACGGTAAAGACCACCGGACGGGTGGTTGTCGTTCCGGTAGGCGATGCCATGACCGGACGTGTTGTGAACGCGCTGGGCCAGCCCATCGACGGCAAAGGCCCCATAGAGACCACCGCGACCCGCCCCATCGAGAGGGTTGCCCACGGTGTAATCGACCGCCAGCCGGTGGATACCCCGGTGCAGACCGGTATCAAGGCCATCGACTCCATGATCCCCATCGGAAGAGGTCAGCGTGAGCTGATCATCGGGGACAGGCAGACAGGAAAAACCGCCATCGCAGTGGATACCATCATCAACCAGAAGGGTCAGAACATGCATTGTATCTACGTGGCGATCGGCCAGAAGGCCTCCACGGTGGCGACCATAGTTAAGACACTCAACGAATACGGAGCGATGGATTATACCACCGTCGTGGCTTCTACCGCCAGCGAACTTGCTCCGTTACAGTATATCGCACCTTATGCAGGATGTGCCATCGGTGAAGAATGGATGGAAAAGGGAGAGGACGTGCTGGTGATCTACGATGACCTCAGTAAGCACGCTGCCGCTTACCGTACCCTGTCCCTGCTTCTCAGAAGACCGCCGGGACGTGAAGCTTACCCCGGTGATGTATTCTATCTTCACTCCAGACTGTTGGAGAGAGCTGCAAGAATGAGTGAAGAATACGGCGGAGGTTCCCTGACGGCACTTCCCATTATCGAGACGCAGGCAGGTGACGTTTCTGCATATATTCCTACCAATGTAATT
>CAJGDH010000093.1 GCA_904502145.1 uncultured Eubacterium sp. | reverse complement strand
GGTATGAACGACGAAGAAATCGCCTCCCTAAAAGCAAATCTAGGCAAAAACTATTCTGAATGACAAAAGAGATGACATCCCACCAATAAGGGGCGTCATCTCTTTTTTCAGCAGTTATTACTGTACGTTATCTTCAGATCTTGTTGTCCGTCCAACCTCTACTCTGCCGGAGTGGAGAATGAGACATCATAATGATACTCTTCATATCCGTATTCATCATGCCAGTTGGCCATGATTCCTTCCAGGTTGGGGTGATCATCCTTATCCTCCGCTTCATAGGAGAGGGAGATCTGATATTCCTTTTTGGACAACTTCGCTTTAGTCTCGTCCTCATATTCTCTGACGAGGGCAAAACCCAGATTGTATTCCGTGGTCGTCCCATTTGCCTCGACCAAAAGGTTGCCTCTTTCATCCAACCGGATGGGAAGGGGATCTGTACCCAGATCTTCCGGACCGCCGACGACAGTCATCCCTTTTTCATCAATGCTGATGGTGCCTTCCTCATAGGTGTAGTCTCCATAAAGGAATTCCGGATTGACCGGGTTGTCTTCAAGCGCCTTGGAGATATCACCGGACTCGTCCGCCTTATAGAAAACGACCAGAGACAATGCATTGAAGGTCAATTCATCCTGATCATTGTCCACACTCACCATATAAAGGACCCCGTTATCCACCTCATAGGTATCGTAGCTTACATAGTGTGTCGGCCGGTTTGCCTCGTCTTCCTCACCGTAATCAGATACGGTGGCATCCACGCACAGCACCTTACGGTCCCCCACCGTGATACAGGTAAAGGGAAGCTCATTTTTCAATTCATAAAGCTCGCTGGATGATACGATGGTTCCGTCTTCCCTGATCTCATAGGTAAAGTTCTCATCCGCCGTCTTCCATGTTCCCAGCAGGTCCGGATCTGCCTTTCCGTCAGTGATCTCGGACACGGAGGTATATTTTCCCTCGATTCCCAGGTCCTTCTCGGAAGTCAGCATGGCATTCAGCTTTTCCTTCCAGTTCACGGATGCCGTCCCGGCCGCAGCTTCCTGTGTTGTATCCTCCCCGGGCTTGCTGCTGCCGCAGCCGGTAAAGACGGAAACGACAAGGGCTGCCATACATACCAGAGTAAAAAATCTCCTCATTTTATTCATATACTGCCTCCTTAAAATATATTGATAAGACTTTTATTGTCTGCTTCTTATCCATATTTTACCACAAAATCAAAATATCTAAAACATCCCGGGTAAAAACAGGGAAACCGGGCATGTTGAGAGGGTGCGCAGCATCAGGTAAAATATCCACAGTCAAAACATAGGAGGTACTGTCATGAAAGTATTATGGGCAATTCCCGGAGCATTTTTTCTTGTATTGGGCGTGGTCGGACTTCTCCTTCCGGTCATCCCCCAGATTCCCTTCCTGATCATTTCCCTGTTCTGTTTCTGCAAGGTATCGGAACAATTGAAGCATAAAGTAGAATCACACCCCCTTTACCTGAAATATCTGGACTTCGGAGGAAAGAGAGTTCTGCCTGAGGAGGCCTGAAGTCTCAGGGACTGTTATATTTCGAAAAAAGAAAAGAGGATATCCACCCGGATACCCTCCTGATCAGATCATCGCTTATTTGATTTTGATAGTGATGGTCTTTTTCTTTCCGCTGCCATCGGTCGCCATCGCCGTGATCTTGACTTTCTTGCCTTTTCCCGGTTTCTTAGCCTTGACCACACCTTTTGAGCTGACGGTGGCATACTTGGTTTTGTCTGAAGACCATTTGATCTTCTTGTTGACCGGCTTGCCCTTACTTGTCTTCACCACAGCCTTAAGCTTCATCTGTTTGCCGACCTTCAATGTCTTTTTGGCACCTTTGATCGTGACCGATTTCACGGCACCCTTCATGACCTTGATCTTGAAAGACTTTGATACACCGGATCCGTCGGTGGCCTTGGCTACGATGGTCACGGATTTTCCTCCGGTTCCCTTCTTTATCTTTACTTTACCGGTCTGAGTGACCGTAGCGATCTTTGTATTGGAGGAAGACCATTTCAGTTTCTTGTTTGTGGCGTCCTTTGGAAGAACCTTTGCCGTGAGCTGAATGGTTTTTCCGGCTGCAATGTCATGGGAGATTCCGGAAACAGAAATACTGTCTACTTCTTCCTCATATTCCATCTCCTTAACAATATTGAACGGGATGACGATAGAACCGTAGCATCGCCCGATTCCCGTTATGACCATCTCTCCTTTACCCACTTTGACGTTATTGCGGTAAGAGATCTTATAATCTTTATTCTGCTCAAGTGTCAGGCCCGCTTCATATGAGTAGTAAGAGATACTTGTCTCTGTTATCGTCCCTATCTTGGTACAGTCATAGATCATTTCTATTGACGGCAGTCCAGGGCGTACCTCTTTTCCGGTATAATAAAACCCTTCCTCATCAAAGTCATCATAATCTATCTCAATACCGTTTTTGTCAACGTCTGCCAGACAGACTATTGTCTGGGCGGCTATCTCAGGATAATCGATGGTAAGACTCTCTGTTTTAACATAAGGATCCAGCTGTTGATGGAATTCAGAACCGGTATCCCGTCCCCGCATAAGGTAATCATGCCTGTAGATCTGTTCACCACTGTCAAGTGAATCAAGGAAAGGATGGTTCCAGGTCACATCCACCAGATACCACTTATTTTCATACTGAACAAAGTTAAATGCATGCCCTTTTCCGCTTACATACACACACGGTATGTTGTTCTTCACGCACAGCAGCTGGAAGAGTCTTGAATGGCCGGCACAGACGAAGGTATTCTTATACTTCTTCAGAAGCCCGCCCCGTATGGACTGGCCTTCATCGACCGTATTGCCATATAAAGTGAGATGGCAGATATAATCGTTGATCGCACGGATTTTATCCAGCACACCACTATATTTTCCTACATAATCCATGGCTTTCTGAATTTCACGGTCTATCTCTTCCCTGTCTTCCGATATCCCTTCATAGAATACAGGGGCCATAAATTCATCGCTCCGCCACATAGTGCGGATCCAGTATGCCTCCGGATAATCGTTTAAAAAACATTGTTCAGCGATACCCACTTTATCCATATCGCATCCTTCTATCCCGGTGAAATAGTGATATTCACAATCTTCAAGATGCTCATATGCTCTTACGATCTCATCATAGATCTCTTTCTCAGTTCCACTGAGTTTGGATCCAAACCATCGCAAGGTTTCCGCGTGGGTTTTGACCGGAAACAGAATGAGAAAAGCCAAGAGGATAAACAGGCTTCTTCTTAAGTACTTCATACATTTCCTCCTTTGTCAGGCTTATTTTGTGGTCACGCTCTTTACCTTACTCCATGAGCTGTAATACTTCTTACCGCCTGCAGTCATGAAGGTTCTGACACGAACGTAATATTTTTTGCGGGATCTTAATTCCGTCACCTTTTTACGGACGGTCTTAAACTTCTTCACCGTCACTGTCTCCATGCCGGTGGTGAACTTCTTGTTGGTGGCATACATCAGCTGATATCCGCTGATCTGCTTCTTGCCCATCTTTCCCTTTTGGATCTTCCACTTTGCCGTAAAGGAAGCTTTTCCTTTTTTCAGGCCGGTGATCTGGGTTTCCTTCGGAACGATCTTATAGGAAGCTGAAGCAGTTCCTTTGTAGTTCCCTTTGAGGGATGCCGTCACCTTGTAGGTGCCCACATCCTTCGATCCGGCCTGGTAAGTCAGAGTGTAATCAGATGCACTCAGTTTTTTGCCTCTGACCGATACGGATACGGAAGGAGTCTGTTTCTTTCCGTTGTAAGCAAATGTATTTTTCTCCGGTTTTACTGTGGGGATGATCTCGTCCGGTCTGATCCGGAAATATGCGTAGGCCGTCCCTGCATAATTTCCCTTTCCTTTGATTGTTACTTTTGCTTTCCCCACATTTATGTTGTCCTCATAAGAAAGGGTATAGTGGATACCTTCCATGAGTAATTTCCCGTTCAGGCTGACTTCCGGGTCATAGCAGTGTTCTTCCCCGGTATAAACAGGATCTTCCGCAAAATCCAGTGTGGCGGAAGCGGAACGGATATCCTCCGCCTCTGCCCGGTAATAGGGGATGGTGGCGGTGTGCAGTTCCGATAGCCAGGTTTTCCCGTTGGCCCTCTTGATATCAAGGGTATTGATCACCACCCCGCGAACTCTGGTCTTTACATCGTCCAGCATCAGGTTGCTCACGGAGCTGATGACGTACAGTTTATCCCCCTCACTTCCGAGATAGATCATGGCATGTCCTGAGAACAATAACTCTGCTCCCAGAGGAAGCTGCTTGATGATCTCTTTCTTCTCTGCGTCCGTTTTCCCCTTCAGATCATATTTTCTCACGGGCTGGGCTGCCTGATTTGTGGTATTCCGTCCCATTTCCAGACCGAAACAGCGGTAGACATCCCGGATAAAGCCGGAACAGTCCTGAGAACTGAGCATGCCGCCCCAGCCATAGGTGTTCCCCAGCTGGTTAAAGATCACTTTGGCCAGATTGGAGGTGGAAAGGGGAAGGAATCCCTCATGGACTTTACAATGCTCGGAGATCAGGGCAAGTTTATTTTCAAAACTTCCGTCATCCTTCCTGACAGGCATCCATACAACATAGTTGTTATAGGCATAGCGGTTGCTGATCTTCCCGGCCCAGTCGGAACGGTCTGCGATCTGCAGCTTTGTTCCCATAAAGAGTTTTCTTTTTGATGTCTCCGGTGCGTAGTTGGATTCCTCAGTGGTGATCTTGTCATCGTAGACCACCAGGGCTTTCTCACTGTCATAGTTCCAGACGGACAGCCACTCTGCCCTGTCTTTACAGAATGCGATATCTTTGGCCGGGATCCAGCCGCTCAGATATGAAGTTTTTACACAGTAATACTGGCCGTCTGCAGACTTCCCCCGGGCGATCAGGGGCTCGCCGACAGTGACTGCGGAAAGATACAGGGTATCAAAATCCGGGTCGGAAGGGTCATCCGGGAGAGGCTGGTCAGTAGGAAAACTTCTCAGTACTGTCCTGGTGGTACAGATGGCATATCCTGTGGGCATGGACTTCTCAGCGTCCGGATCCACACAGTTATCGATCAGGGGCCCGTAGAGTTCTGCCATGGCAGTATCATAATCCAGTTTTTTCCCGTCTTTATATCTTGCCCCAAGTTCATTATAGGTATACTTTGCGTCATCCAGGGCACTGTCCTTCAGGGCCTGAGCCATTCCTATACCGTCAAATGTATCCTGGATATCGGAAGTCAAATCCTTGACACCACTTTCCTTTTCGTGCTCAATGATATCCCGGTTGACTTTGTTGATCTCCTCAGGCTCCACCAATATATAATCCGGATTTTTCTCCTTTGCAGCCCAGTAGGACGGTGAAGACATCTCCGGCCTGACATCCGGCAGATACATGGTATCCGCCGATACCTGACATGATAGTATGACTGACAATATAATTCCCCCTATGACAGACGTTAATCTTTTTCGCATTTCCCGGTTCCTCCGACATGGCTGACATCAGGGCAATCAAGCCCCGGATTCTGATTTATAATTCTTGTTTTTCATTCTACTATGAAAATGTCAAAACTCAAAGAGATATTTCAAAAAAGAGAAAAACCCCGGGGCTTTTGCCCCGGGGCAGGTATGTGGACAGGTCATGATCTGTGTCAGTGAATGAATTCATCATTGTGGGGTGTACTGCCGGACCCGTTCAGATCAAGATAGAAGAAACATGGCCAGCTGTCATAGGCGACATAATCGCTTTCTATACTCTTAAGATCCCTGAGATCCTGCATCCCCTTTGTTTCCAGGATGAGATAGATGCTCTGCCCTGCCTTTAAAGTGATCTTCTCCGGTTTCTTCCAGGCTTTTCCGTCAAGGCTGTACTTGGTGATCGTCAGTCCCACCTCTTCCTCTTCGTCTCCATCCCTGAAGAAGAAAGCATCCGGAGACATTTTGAGGGCTGAATTATACTTATCACTGGTCAGTTTGATCTCGACAGACTCCATATCCGATGAGATGATTTTTGAAGTAAATTTACCGACTTTGTTGCCGGCAAACCTCTTCAGTGTCTCCGACCAGGGCGAATAGATCTTCTTTCCTTTATAAGTCCCGTAAGACCGCATCTTATAATAATAAGTTTTGCCCTTCTTCACCTTCTTATCCCGGAAAGTAAAGCTCTGCTTCTTAATGGTCTTGATCTTTTTATAAGATCCTCCTTTGACCTTCCGGTAGATCTGAATCCCTTTGGCGGCAAGACCCTCGCTTTCCCTGAATCCCCACAGATCGATATAGGAAGTGGAGAATGCTGCATCGGAAGAGGCATAATCATGCCAGCACGGCCTGGAAACTCCGGTAAAGACGTTATATACATAGTCATAAAATTCCGGCTTGAACTTACCGTCCTTCTTGTTTCCGTAAGCAATCTCGAAGTCGTATTCCTTATTCTTTTTCAGCTTCTTAACTGTATATTTTTTGGTGGAGGTTTTCAGGAGCTTTATCTTCTTATATCCGGCGTAACCCCCGTTTTTATCATGGATTATTCTCCGGATCCTCCAGTATTTATACTCGGACTTCCCCTTGAGGCTGATCCTGACCGAGGTCTGTGAAGTAACCTTTCCGGATACCGAAACCGCATCTGCCCTAACCGGAATGATCAGGAGCAGGCAGAGCAGAAAGAGCCATTTTTTCATATGGAATTCCCCCTTTCAAAAGAGATCACATTTAACAAATATGGAATCATATTCTGCAAGATCTATATTTTTGTAAGATAATTATATCTTTTGAAACAAGGAAGGTAAATAGGCATTTCCTGTTTAATTTCTTTCAGTTTTCTTTTATTTGATTTTAATGGTCACCGTCTTCTTCTTCCCGGTCCCGTCGGTAGCCTGAACTGTAATCTTCACCTTTTTGCCTTTTCCGGCCTTTTTGGCTTTGACGACGCCTTTTGAGCTGACCGTGGCATAGTTCTTATTGTTGGAAGACCACTTCACCTTCTTGTTGACCGGTTTGCCTTTTGTCACATTAACCACAGCCTTCAGTTTCATCTGCTTGCCGACCTTCAAAGTCTTTTTGGCGCCTTTGATCCTGATCGATTTAACCGCGCCTTTCATT
>CAJGDH010000092.1 GCA_904502145.1 uncultured Eubacterium sp. | reverse complement strand
GATCTTATCTCTGCGGGCCCCGGCGATATGGCGCACCATCTCGGGAAATGCATAGGCGCAGGCTGCTCCGTGGGGGATATGGAAGCGGGCTCCGATCTCATGGGCGATGCAATGGCCGATATGGACCAGGCAGTCCACCAGGAGGAATCCGCCGTATGACGCACAGACCATCATCCTCTCCCTTGCTTCAAGATCCTTCCCGTTTTTTACTGCCCTGGGCAGCCAGGTGATGACATCCTCCATCAGTTTCTCACAGATCAGGTCAGTCATGGGATTGGAGGAAACCGAGGTGTAGGCCTCAAAGGCATGAGAGAATACATCCAGACCTGTCTCCGCAGTGATGGAGGCAGGAAGTTCCAGAGTCAGGACCGGATCCAGAATGGCCCATTCACTGGTGGAATTCCTCACGTCGATGGGATGTTTATCCCCTTTCTGCAGGTCCGTGATGACGATCCAGTTGGATAATTCACTGCCGGTACCGGCTGTGGTGGGGATACAGATCAGTCTTCCGGCAGGTACCATCCTGTCTTCGTGCCCCACAAAGTCAAGGATCTTCCCCTCGTTTACCCTCATGACATTGATCCCTTTTGCAGCGTCCATGGTGCTTCCGCCGCCGATGGCCACTATGCAGTCACATCCGGCCGACCTGCAGAGGGCTGCCCCCTCATCCACCAAGTCGCTGGTGGGATCCGGGGTGATCTTATCGTAAACTTCATATGAGATGCCCTCTTCCTCCAGGATGCCTCTGATCTTCCCGGCGATCCCCGCATGGGCGATCCCCCGGTCAAACACAAGAAAAGGTCTGCTCAGGCCGTTCTCCCGGCATAACTGAGGCAGCCGGTTTACGGAATCCGGGCCTTCTAACACTTTTGTCTTCTGTACCAAACGATATGTCAACATTTCTGTCTACCTGCCTAACTGTGATTTTCAAGAAAATAAGTGTGGATCTGCTGTCCGTTGACGATCTTGTTCCCGCGGAACACTTTGTCCAGATCCATCAGGTATTCAATGTGTGCCAGGGTCTCACCCACGGCAAACCAGATCTGCCGTTTCGGTGCCGTCTCCCAGGTCTCCCCGTGAAGGGACCAGGTAAGGCGGGAAGCGATCTCATATCCGCTGGATCCCGGGTATTCTTTCAGCACCTCCAGAATCTCATTCAGTCTTCTGCTGTGATGCTCCGTGATCTCCTCCACCCTCTGCTGCAGGGATCTTCCCATCAGTCCCCTGTGGGCCGGATAGGCGGTCTCGATATCATAGGTCAGCATCCGGTGAAGGTTGGTCAGATATGTGGAAAGGGAGTGCTTTACCCCCGGCCAGATGGTGATGTTGGGGGTGATATCGAAGAGGATATGGTCCCCCAGGAACATGATCTTCTCCTTCTCCAGATAATAGCACATATGCTCGGGAGTGTGGCCGCTCATGGCAAGAGCGGTGAAGGTCAGGTCTCCGATCTCGATCTTATCCCCGTCCCGAAGAGGAACAACGTCATAATCCGTATCCGCCGCATAGACGATCATGGGATTTCTCCTGGCTGCCTCTACAAGTCCTTCTTCCGGAAAGCCCTCCAGCCGGAAGATGACATCCATCTCCCTGCGGTATCTCCGGTGTCTCCATCTGCGGACCAGTTCATGTTCCCTCTTGCTCATATAGATCCTGGAATCCCCTGAAGCAAATCCGGGGGCCAGGCCGCAGTGGTCCGTGTGCAGATGGGTGATCAGGAGATTGGTATGATCCATGGAGATACCAAGTTCAGCCAGCCCGTCTGCCAGTGCCTGCATACAGTCCGGCCGGTTGAAACCGGTATCGATCACGACACTTTCCCCGCCGGACTTAATGACATAACAATTGAGATTCTTCAGAGCATTTCCTTTAAGTGGTATATCGATCCGATAAATCTCCGGATTTTTACGTAACAGTTCAACCATGATTATAATACTCCTTTGGTGGACCAGACATCTCCCTGAAGACGCGGTTCAAAAGCTGTGGCCATATCCAGTGCCTTGCCGAAGGCCTTGAAGGTCCCCTCTGCGATATGATGGTTATTGATGCCGGAAAGCTGGCGGATATGGAGGTTCATCCCGGCATTGCAGGAAACCGCATAGAAGAATTCCCTCACCATTTCCGTATCCATCTCCCCGATCTTAGGCGTTGTATATTCGGAGTCAAACACCATGTAGGAACGGCCGGAAAGATCCACGGCACAAAGCATCAGGGTCTCATCCATGGGCAGGACAAAAAAGCCGTACCTTGTGATGGATTTCTTCTCGCCCAGAGCCTGCCTGATGGCTTCGCCCAGTACGATTCCGCAGTCTTCGATGGTATGGTGGGAATCCACTTCCAGGTCCCCTTTGCAGGTCAGGCTCAGATCAAATAAGCCATGTCTGGCAAATCCCCGGAGCATGTGGTCAAAAAAGCCGATCCCCGTGTCGATATTGGTCTTCCCTGTTCCGTCAAGATTCAGGGTGCAGTTGATGTTTGTCTCTTTGGTCATCCGGCTGACCGTTGCAATCCTGGCTTCCATCTCTTCTCCTTTGTCTTTGCCTCATCCCTCTTCCTCAAGAGTTCTGCGGCTTTATATATATCAGATCGTCATGATGAATATATTCACCAGGCCCAGCAAAAATCCGATGACTGCGCCAAGATTGACGATCGCCCCAAGTTCCTTTTTCATGATGGTGAGAACCAGTTCCTCCACCTCTTCCACCTTCATGGAATTGATGCGGTCCTCCACCACCTTCTGCAGATTCAGTGACTCCAGCATTTGCCCCAGGTGGTCATTGATCACCATCTCGTATACTTCCGTTGTCAGCACAACAAGATTAAACCCGTTGTCATCCAGCAGGGAGATTCCCTGGCCTGCCGGTTTGTCCAGCAGGGAGTTGACTTCATTACCGATCGCTCTTTCCAGATATTCCCGGCCATGTTCCTTCAGAAGATCCTGCAGCTTTTCCTCCAGCATCTCTTCGACACTGTCCATGAAACCTCCAGCAAACATGGCTCCCAGCATTGACTCCGCCAGCTTCTCCCTGGCGATGTCAATGATCTTTTCCGTCAGCCGGTGGACAAGGTCCATCTCCTGCACCCGGGAAAGGAGGTAATCGGTCCCTTTCTCCTGGGCAAACATTGACAGGTCAAAAAGTGCATCTTCATCCATCACCGTCAGCGCAGTTTCCCTCACTGTCCGCTCTGATTTCTTTCTCTCATTGATCCATTGTCTGACCGATTCCGCCAGCCTGGCTTTCATCTCCTCCGACAGGAGGATCTTCTCCATCACTTCCCGGGTGAGCAGCTGAGTCTTAACCGCATTGCCGATGGCTCTGGCCAGCCTGGGCTGCCCCTTGGGGATCACCCCGGGGGTAAAAGGTACCTTCCAGTTACCGATCCGTTTTTCATATCGTGGATGGAACAACATCTTAACCGCGATCCAGTTCGTCAAATATCCGATTATCGCACCGACCAAAGGTGCAGCGATCATCTTCCAGGTCATGTTCCGATTCCTTTCTGTTTATAATTTATGATACTACTCTTTTCGCAAGAATTCAACATCTGATGGACCGGTCCTGTCCCAGAAAGCCTTGAGCACATGTGGATAGGACCCGAGGTTCACCTCATAATACCGGTCCCAGTCCTCGGGCAGAAGATACTGGTTCTCCCTCCACAGGAAACGGTCATCCAGCAGAGTGATCACTCCGGTATCGAGGGAAGTCCTGATCACTCTCCCCGCTGCCTGCAGGACCTTGTTCATCCCGGGATAACGGTAAGCATAATCATATCCGTTCTTTCCGTGAGTATCAAAATAATCCCGGATCATATTTCTTTCCATACCGATACCCGGTATGCCTGTCCCTACGACCAGGACGCCGATCAGCCTCTTTCCCGTCAGGTCAATCCCTTCAGAAAAAATACTTCCGAGCACACAGAACCCCACCAGGGATTCCTCCCTGTCCTCCTGGAAGCGGGCAAGGAATTCCTCCTTCTCCTTCTCTTCCATGGAGGAAGTCTGGACAAGGGTCTCCGCCTCCGGATCCTCATACAGCTCCAGGACCTTCTCCATCATCTCATAGGATGGGAAAAAGATCATGTAATTTCCTTTTCTGGCACGAAGGTTTTCCCTGAGATAATCAAGGATCCTCCGGTAGATCTCCTCGTTTCTTCTGCTGTATCGGCTGGTCACATCATTCGCGATACACAGGAGACGTTTTTCCCCGTCAAAGGGTGACGGGATACTGAACGCCTCCGCCCCCTCACCATAAAGCAGGTTGCGGTAGTAAGGCATGGGGAGCAGGGTAGCGGAAAAAAAGATGGCAGACATGTTGTTTTCCAGGATCTCCTTAAGCTGAGACGAGGGATCTATGCAGAAGAGCCGGATGGCATATCCGGAGGAGGTCCACATCCCGTAGATCTTATAGCCCTCGGTCATGGTCTCCAGAATTCCTGTAAAATGTCTCATGGAGAAGAAGATCTCAATGATCTCCTCCCTGTATTCAAACTCCTGATGGTCATTCAGATACTCCAGGAGTTCATCGAGAAAGCGGAAAAGGGGAAGGTAGATCATATCCACCTGATCCATCTCCAGATAGCCTTCCGACGAGGGATCCCCGGCGAGGCTTTTCCGGAGGGAAGCCATCTTTCTGGCGGCAACCCTCAGCTTCCTGATCAGCGGTTTTTCCGTGGGGGGAAGCATCTTTTTCAGGGCGTCAAAATCTTTTTCATAGAGGTCGGCACTGTACATGGACCTGGCTCTCTCCACCAGATTGTGGGCTTCATCGATCAGAAGGATATGTCTGCCGGCCCGGTTTGCCTCACTCATTAAAGAACGGTTTACATGGGGGTCAAAAACGTAGTTATAATCACAGATCACCAGGTCGGCGAAGGAGGCCAGTTCCATGGACAGCTGATACGGGCAGACCTGGTGTTTATCGCTGTAGGAAAGTACAGTCTCCCGTGTGATGATCTCCTCTTTGCTCAGCACGTCAAACAAAGCCTGGTTGATCCGGTCATAATGACCCTTAGCCATCGGACAGTATGCCGGATTACAGACAAGGACTTCGTTCGGACAGATCCGGTCCCGGGCTGTCAGAGTCACGGATTTAAGGTGAAGTCCCCGCTCACCCAGGAAGGCAAGGGTATCCTCAGCCACCGTCCTGGTGATGGTTTTTGCCGTGAGATAATAAACCTCTTCGGCCTTGTCTTCCGACAGGGCTTTGAGGGAAGGATAGATGGCTGAGATCGTCTTCCCGATCCCGGTGGGAGCCTGGAAGAAAGCCTTTTTCTGTCCCAGGATACTGTGGTAGATCATGGCGATCAGCTTCTTCTGCCCTGTGCGGTATTCGTAAGGAAATGAAAGGGCATCAATGGATTTCTGCCTCGACATCCTGGCCTGATGACAAAGGTCCGCCCATCTCTTAAAGCGTTCGGTCAGATCGTCAAACCATTCCCTGATCTCTTCCCCGGACAGGATCTGGCGGAACCGCCTGATCTCCATGGTATCGATATTGGCGTAGGTAATCTGCAGACCGATCCGGTCAAGGTCATTCTGCAGAAGATAAATGGCGGCATAACATTTGGCCTGGGCAATATGCAGGGGTTTTGCCTGGCTGAAATCCAGGACATTCTGATAGACCCCTTTGATCTCATCGATATAGACCAATGGCGTTTCCGGGTCTCCCTCTTCTTCCGTCAGATAAGACTCGAAAGTCAGCTGCTCTTCCTGTGTGAAGTTTCCTACGGTGGTTCTGTCAATCCCGTCCGCTCTTCCTTCCAGCAGCAGACGATAGCCATCCTGCTCCCACTCCATCTTCAGGGGAACCTCGGCCTGATAACCGGCTTTCTGCGCTTTCTGGATTTTCCGGTGGACCCTGCTTCCGGCCTGCATGGTCTCCACATCCGCCACCAGACTTCCCTGGTTGTGGATATCTCCCTCCCGGAAGATGAATTCCGTCAGACGCCGGACAGAAGTTTTGATCAGATCCTTCTGAATTGTTAACATATCTATTTCCTTCTATATGTTCTTTCCCCGGCTGACTTCCATTGTACATCGGGTGAGGCTTTCCCTCTGAACACTCATTAAAGAAAAAGTCCGCAGTGAGGGGCAAAACTCGCTGCGGACAATTCCAGTATAATACTAACCTTTAACTTAGGGGATTACATTTATTATATTACCTTATAATCATCAGCAAGACAAGGGTTCAGCTATCGTTGTTTTTTGTCGATACTGTGAAAAAATTTAAGCAATAACCTTCCAAAATAGGGGAATTACCCATATTATCTTTGACAAAAGTTCAAAAAATCACATCTGATTATGTTCGAAGCTTATTGCGGGAGTTTTTCCAATATGCCCGGGATCATCTGCTTTTTCCGGGATACAACACCCGGTAGGACAGCGCTGCTGTCCTCAATGTTGACACCGAAGGCATCCCTGATCACATCCTTGCCAAAGTCTCCGCAGATCAGGACCTCGGAGGATTCCTCCAGGATATTGGTCATCATGAAATAGACCATGTCCATACCGAAGCTGTCCTTGACTTCCTGCATATAAGGCAGGAGCTTCTCTTTACAGGACTCCAGCTCATCAGGATTCATGGAGCTGATCTGACCGACACCGAAGTTCACTTTACCCACATTGAATTTCTTGAAATCCTGATAGAAGATCTCTTTTGCAGACTTGTTGCGGAGATTGCTTCCCGCCTCAAACATCTTTTTGGCATAGGATTCGATGTCCACTTCAGCGATGGATGCCAGCTTCTCAGCGGTGATCTTGTCCAGCTGGGTACAGGTGGGTGAACGGAACATCAGGGTATCAGAAAGGATCGCGGACAACATCAGACCTGCGATCTTCTTGGGGATCACCACATCATTTTCCATGTACATCTGATAGATGATGGTATTGGTACATCCCACGGGCTGGTTGCGGAAATAGAGGGGTGTGTTGGTCTGGATATTGTCAAGTCTGTGGTGATCGATGATCTCCAGAATATCCGTCTCCTCGTATCCGTCCACAGCCTGGTCGATCTCATTATGATCCACCAAAATCAGTTTCTTGCGGTCCAGATCCAGCAGGTTACGCCTTGACATCATACCCACATAGTTATCATGAGCATCTGTTACAGGGAAATCTC
>CAJGDH010000091.1 GCA_904502145.1 uncultured Eubacterium sp. | reverse complement strand
GGGCTCAGGCTCCAGTTCGGGCTCCGGTTCAGGCTCCGGTTCCGGTTCAGGCTCCGGTTCCGGTTTGGGCTCTGGCTCCGGTTCCGGTTCGGGCTCAGGCTCCGGTTCTGGTTCGGGCTCCGGTTCGGGTTCCGGTTCTGGTTCAGGCTCCGGTTGTGGCACCGGCTTCGGCTCCGGCAGCGGATCGAAGGCTGATCTGAAACCCTGTCCTCCCGGGAGGTCATCTCCAAAAAGAATTACGGTTTTTTCTTCTATATCATCTTCGTCGATCCATAACCCGTCTTCACAGTACGCGATGCATCCTTCCAGTGCCTTGCCGAAATCCACGGCTGAACTGTACCGGTCTTTCGGATTGTAGGACAATGCTTTCAGGACCACACTCTTCAGCTGGCTGCTCCCTGTCGCAGGCGCCGGAATATCTTCTCCCTTCATCCGTCGGGCGATGGCTGCATCACGGTCCTTGGCGGTAAAACTCCCCATAGGAAGGAAGGGAAGACGATTTTTATTGAGGAAACGGTAAAGAACCATTGCAAGCGAATACATATCCGCCGAATAATCATAGCTGAACCCGCGGAATACTTCGGGGGCCATGTAGGAATAAGTCCCCTTTTTGGACAGATTTGACATGGTCCTTTCCACTGTCCGGGCGATCCCGAAATCACCCAGCTTATAATCCCCGCGGTCATTTACAAAAATATTTTCAGGCTTGATATCCCTGTGGAGGATATTCTTTCCGTGACAGATTTCCAGGGCTTTGCAGATATCACTGCCAAGCCTGATGATATCCTGCTCAGTCAGTTCTGTTTTTGATACATGTTCTGTCAGGCTGGTAAGAAGCTCCATGCGGATAAGGATGTCCCATCCGAATCGGTCCTTGCGCTCCAGAACCATATGATCTTCATATGATACTATATTGGTATAGCCCTTAAGCTGTGACATAAGGGCAAATTCACCGGTGATATCCTCCACGATACTGTGAAAATACTGTGTAACGCTGTCCTCATCCAGACCTTCGCTGTAGAGGGACTGTTCGTCCTGATCACGCTGCGGGATCGAGATCACTTTTAGAGCTGCAGTGTCTATACTGTAATCCTCACGGCGGATCTCATATACCTTTCCAAAAGCTCCGGCCCCAATCAGACGCACACACTCCCAACCCGGCCAGGTGTTGATTTCCTTCATCTTTTCTCCCTTCATTAGCCTGCTTTAATCAAAAGGACACCACAAAGCTATGCGATGCCCTTGCTGTAATTCTTTCATCCTTCTCCGGTCAAAAAAATCCTATGTACTTATTCTAAACACCATTTAGTCGGAAAGCAATAGCCAATTCAAAATAGTGGTGTTTTCCTTGTATTTTTTGCCAATCGGGACCTCTCCCGGGTCTTTTTTTTGGTGATAATCATAATGCTTTAACCCTGTAAATATAAAAATAACCAATATCCGGCCCTGATTTCCTTCATTTTGGTCCATTTTTCGTCTTGATTTTTAAAATTCACTGTATTATCATACAAGCCAATCGGAGGTAAATTTTTTTATGGTAACACAGTCAGTACATATTGATACATTGGCCAAGATCCAGTCTCTGGTCAGGATCGTGAATAATTATCAGGGTCGTTTCGAGCTGATTTCAGGCGCCACCTTTGTCAACGCCAGGTCCGTAATGGGCATCTTCAGCCTTGACATCTCAAAACCGGTCCAGTTGAACATCTATAATGAAGAATGTGCAGACGAAGTACTCCGGGAGATCTCAGCCACTCTCAATTAGGAGCATAATAATCCCGCCGCTGCATTTTCAGGTCTGACGATTGACCTCCTTTTCGCCATACCTGAAAATTCAGCGGTTTTTTTGTTTTTCCCTGCCTGATCCCCCCTCGGATATTGAATGCATCCCCCAATTTTGATACAATAAGATAAACAGGGCTCATGATACAGCAAAGTCACCAGGAGGTGCTGCCTATGAGTAATAAGATTATCGAAGGATTGTGGGATTGTCCCTACTGTGATCAGAAAGGGATAGGCGGTCTGACCAAGCAGTGTCCCAATTGTGGCCATCCTCAGGACGAGGGGACCGTATTTTATCTTCCGTCGAAGAAAGAATACCTGGACAAAGAGACGGCAGACCAGTATGGGAAAGGCGCAGACTGGATCTGCAGCTTCTGTGACAGCCTGAACCGTTATTACGACGATGTATGTACCAACTGCGGTGCCTCCAGGGAAGAGAGCAGCGGCGACTATTTCTCCAACAAGACGGAGGAAGCCAAAGATTCTGTGGCTGAAAAGGACGTCTACGGCACAGCATCCGGCACCTCCGGATCAGCTTCCGAGGACGTCGGTGCTGACCATTCTGAAGATCCGGTCTACCAACAATACCGGAAAGAAGCCAGGGAGCAGCAGCAGGAAAAAAGAAGGAAGCAGGCGCAGAAGGAGAAAGAAGAACGGGAGAAGATCCAGGCTCAGAGGAGGCAGAGCAGTGCGAAGCTGTTTGCCGGGATCGGTCTCATCCTTATCCTGGCCCTTCTGTTCATGTTCTGGCCCAGGACATCCAAGGCGACCCTTGACAGCAAGAGCTGGGTGAGGGACATCACCATTGAAGAGCTGAAAGCTGTCCAGGAATCAGCCTGGTCGGTGCCTGACGGAGGCCGGGTCTATGAGACTCAGGATGAGATCCACCACTACGACCAGGTTCTGGACCACTATGAAAATGTACTGGTACCTCATTACCGGCAGGTTCTGGACGGTTATGACACCAGTATAGAGTATGTCAGCAACGGGGACGGTACTTTCTCCGAAAGGACGGTTTCCACCCCGCGATACCGGACGGAGACCTATTATGTGACAGTCCAGGAGCCTGTCTACCAGAATGTGCCTAACTACCAGCCGAAATATTATTATGAGATCGACCGTTGGGTAGAATCACGGCATGTCACCACCAGGGGCGGCCCGGAGGATCCTTACTGGGGGGATGCGGGCCTTGCCGGAAATGAACGGGAAGGCGTCAGGCAGGCAGCCTACACCCTCACATTTAAAGAGAAGCGGAAGAGCTATTCCATTGATGTCAATGAGGAATACTGGAGATCCCTGAAAACGGGAACTTCCGTCAAGCTGACCACCTCCAACGGCCAGATCATCAAGATCAACGGGGCATCACTACAGTAACTGCCACCGATCGATCTTAAAAGGATAACTTAAATTAAGGAAATATATTCAGAAAGAAAGGCAGAGGAACAAAACTATGGCAAACCCGATTGTAACGATCACAATGGAAAACGGCGACGTAATGAAGGCGGAATTATATCCGGAGGTCGCCCCCAATACAGTGAACAACTTCATCTTCCTGATCAGAAAAGGCTTCTATGACGGACTGATCTTCCACCGGGTCATCAAAGGATTTATGATCCAGGGCGGATGCCCTCAGGGCAGAGGAACCGGCGGACCGGGATATTCGATCAGAGGAGAATTCAGTCACAACGGCTTCCAAAATGACTTGAAACACGATGAGGGAGTTCTGTCCATGGCCCGTTCCATGATGCCCGATTCAGCGGGATCCCAGTTCTTTATCATGCACAAACCCGCACCCCACCTGGACGGGGAATACGCCGCTTTCGGCAGGATCATCGAAGGCATGGATGTGGTGGATAAGATCGCTTCCGTAAAAACTTTCCGTGATTCTCCTTATGAAAGACAGGTCATGAAATCCGTGACGGTGGATACCTTTGGCGTGGAGTACCCCGATCCGGAAGTGCTCGTAAGATAAGGAACCGACATTCCTGTCCGGTCAATTACCGCAAAAAAAAGGGAGGTAAGCTTCTTTCAGCTTACCTCCCTAAATTGTTTTCCGGGAGAAAGTGTCTCCTCGTATTCTTTCAGCTTCTTCCTGGATTCCTCAGACAGCCTGGTGGGAACTTCAATAGACACGACCACGTACTGATCCCCTTTTCTGTCCTTCTGCCCCATAATGGGGGCTCCTTTGCCTCTCAGCCTGATCTTTGACCCGGACTGGGTACCCGCTTTCACTTTACATTTCACTTTACCGTACATGGTGGGGACCACGATCTCCCCGCCGAATACTGCTGTGGTAAAGGGAACGGGAACCGTCACATAGATATCGTTCCCCTTCCTCTCATAACCGGCCCGGGTGCCTACCACGGCTTCAAGATAGAGGTCACCGTTCTGCCGGTGGCCCTGACCTCCCTTACCTTTCACACGGATCTTCTTTCCGGTATCGATACCCGCCGGTACATTTACTTCGATGGTCTGAACCTTTCCCTGATCATCCGTAAAGCGGATCGTCTTCTTACACCCTAGCACGGCTTCATCAAAAGTCAGATCGATCTTGGTGGTAAAGTCGCTCCCTTTATGCTGACGGTTTGCATATTCCCTTTGTCCGCGGGACCGGGATCCTGCTGATCCGGTCGTCCCTCCGGAAAAGCCTCCATGAAAGATCTGATCAAATATATCCTGGAAGTCCTGGCTGCCTCCGTAATGGTATTCCTCGTAGGGGCCGCTGCCGAAGGGTGAATCCCCGCCGAAGTGATACTCCCTGTAAGATCCACCGCCGAAAGGCGATCCTCCGTAGCTCTGATACTGTCTGTATTTCTCATACTCCTCAGGATCAAAATTCGGATTCAGTCCCATCTCACCGTATTTATCATAGAGGGCTTTCTTCTTCTCGTCGCTCAGCACCTCATAGGCGATGGAGATCTCTTTGAATTTCTCTTCTGCAGATGGATTATTCTTATTGGTATCGGGATGATATCGTTTGGCAAGCTTACGGTAAGCCTTTTTTATCTCATCCGGTCCGGCAGATCTGGGGACTCCAAGGATCTCATAATAATCTTTTTTCATCACAAACACCTCACTGCAGGCAGATCAGAACCGGGTTCATCATCCGGGATCCCTCCCTTGATTCAGAAAAGGGATACCCCTCACGGGATATCCCTTGCTTCATGATGACGCCCGCGACGTCCTGGTTTCGGTTAACTTATCATTGGATTATAAGATCTGGATGTACCTGTTCTCTTCCACCTCGGGAGCAACCTGTTTGTCCTTCGGGAAGACCAGTTTCAGGACACCATTTTCAAAGGATGCCTTGATGTCTTCCTGTTCAAGGGCCTCACCGACATAGAAGCTTCTCTTGCATACCCCGGTGTAACGCTCTCTGCGGACATATCTGCCTTCTTCATCTTTCTCGTTTTCCTCTTTGTTGGTATTGGCGGAAACGGTAAGATAACCATCCTTAAGTTCTGCCTGGAGGTCTTCTTTCCTGTAGCCCGGAAGATCAATCTCCAGCTCATAGTTGCCATCGACCTCTTTTACATCAGTCTTCATGACCGGTGTGTCTTTCTTGAAGGTCTTGGCCGGGAAGGAAAACATATCATTAAACATATCATCAACAAAACTGTTTGTAAAAATACTTGGTCTTAACATCATCATTATCCCCTTTCATTTTGGAGTCAACCGGAACCGCTTCGGGTTTTATCTGATCGATACCCATCTGCGTTTCCTGTTCTCTTTGTTCTAACCGTAATATAACACCTATTATTAGCCATGTCAATAGTTGAGTGCTAATTATTTTATGAATTAATTCTTAAGATTCTTTCGAAAATCTTTCACTGCTTAAATAAACAAAGGGCAGAAAGACATTTGCTGCCCTTCTGCCCAATGATCCTCCTTAATTATTTACCTCTCCGGCAACTTTTATGCGTTATACTCATCATCCATCATTTCTTCAGGGTCGTCATATCCGTCACGGAGTGTAAATGTTGTGGAATCCAGTTTTTTCTTTGATTTATTATAAATCGTCACTTTAATGATATCCCCCTGACTGAGCACTTTCTTTTTCGTCTTAAAGGAAAACACCTTCCTTTTTCCATTATAGTTCCTGGTTATCTTTTTCCTGTAGGTCTTCCCCCGATGCTTCATCTTAATAATATCCCCTTTGTGGAGATTATAAACCTTCAGTTTCAGCTTCTTACCTGAACCCTTGATACTGACAGAATTCGTATTTGACTCTATCTTATACTTTTTGGTGGCTGTTACTCCGCATTTTTTCAACGTTATTGTTGCTTTTTCGTTCAGCTTATACAGCCTTTTTAATTTTATGGTCTTCTCTCCGGAAGCACCGATGGTAAATTTATATTTGTCTTTGCGGATCTTTAATACTCCGGTGCAATTCGGAAAACATTCCACCTCTATTTTCCTGGACCCGTAAAAAAGGTCTCCTACACAGATACTACTCTTCATCTGTTCTCTAAAGAAATCGGGTGTAACAATGACTTTGACTGTCTTTTTACAGTTTCTTTCATCAGTGATCGTGATGTTGCATGTCCCTGTCCCCTTCGCAAAAATCAGGAAAGAATTGCAGAAGTCGTCATAGAAGTCAACAGTCGCGATCTTCTCATTACTTGAGGCAACACTGAGAATTTCTAATACGGTATTACCATCCTTAAGACAATAAGCCTGATCATCCTCCAGATCACTCACCGTAATGGAATCCATTTTACTGACATCTATATTTTCAGCCGCAAGAACATCTCTAGGTAAGATGATGAATAATCCGATCAACAAAAGCCCCATTAATATCTTTTTTTTCATATGCCTGCCTCCTGAAATACCTCTGAATCGGAAAGCACCCTTCAGAAGCCTTTACAAAAAAGACTGCATCATGTCATCATGGCAGTCTTTTTTCCTTATAATTTATTTGTAACGAAATTGTCTGTCAGATCTGATCCGGGAAGTACATCTGAATCAGTTCCTTCAGGGTGATCATATCATTCTGATAGGTGATCTTTAAGTTGATCAGGTCCGTATCGATCACTTTCATGGGGATGCCGTATTTCAGGGCGATGGCTCCCGCGGAAGTCATGCTGTCCAGTTCCTCCTGGCTGGCTCCCGTGTAGATCCTGTACATGTCTCCGAACCGGAAAGCCTCGGGGGAGGCACCGGATACGATGGTCTCCCGGGGAACAACCCTCTCCAGCATGTGAGTCTCCGCATTCATCTGGTAGACGGTATCATACTGTCTCTGTCCCAGGGTGGCCCCGCCGAATTCCTTCACCGCTTCGATGATCCGGCGGTTTCCGGTCTTGTCCATGTAGGGATGGGTGATATCGTGGATAAGTACAACG
>CAJGDH010000090.1 GCA_904502145.1 uncultured Eubacterium sp. | reverse complement strand
TAGACCTGCTTACGGAGGTGATCCGAAGGGAGATCTTCAAGGATTATGTGGACTGTACCATGTTGATCCCCTACTCCAGGGGAGACCTGGTGTCTTATTTCAACGAGAATGCCTCCGTGGAGGATATGGAGTATCTGGCGGAGGGGACAAAGATCAGGATGAACTGCCTCTGGAAAGACCTGCAGAAATATAAGGAATATGTGATTTTTTAGTCGACGGAAAGCTCATCATCAAGGATGGGCTTTTTCATTGACAAACATTTTTTTCGCCATTACAATTAGAGAAGAACAAGGTAACGATTACGAGGAGATTTGTTATGAAATACCAGATTGTCAGCGACGGTTGCTGTGACCTGACCAGCAAAGAGATCGAGCAGTATAACCTGCGGATCGTACCATTTTATGTCTCCTTCGATATGGAGACCTATTACAAAGAGATCGAGGAGATCGGCATCCGGGAGGTCTATCAGCAGATGGTGGTGGAACATCCGGAGATCTTCCCCAAAACTTCCCTGCCTTCCATGCAGGATTATCTTGATGTTTTTGAAGAATATTATCAACAGGGTAAAGCGGTGATCTGCATCTGTTTTACCCCGGCCCTGAGCGGTTCCTACAATTGTGCCTGCAATGCCAGGGAGGTCTTCCTGGACGAACATCCCGATGCCCGGGTAAGCGTCATCAACTCCGAGGCCGGTACCGTGACCCAGGCACTGATGGTGATCGAGGCCGGAAAGATGCAGCAGGCGGGTATCTCCTATGAGGAGAGTGTCCGTATCCTGGAGGAGATGAAGAAATCCAACCGGATCTTTTTCACTGTGGGCAACCTGGATTACCTGCAGCACGGAGGCCGGATCGGCCGCCTGGCGGGACTGGCTGCCAGTGCCCTGTCCCTGAAACCCATGATTACCCTCATCAATGGGGAGATCACCAAATCCGGTGTCGGAAGAAGCCGGAAGAAAACAGTAAACAAGACCATCGAACTTATGGAGAACCATTTCAGGGATTCCGGTGAGGATCCCCACAAGTATCACTTTGCCGTGGGCTATGGCTTCGATATCGAAGAAGGAAAGAAATTCTACCGGCAGGTGAAGGAGATCGTCCTGGATCACGGCTGGGCTGACCAGGTGCTGGAGACACAGATCGGTGCCACCATCGCCGTCCATACCGGACCCCATGCCATCGGGATCGGGATCATCAAACAGTATGAGGAATACCTCTGATCCTGCTTAAGGAGAATACAGGGAGCTGTCCTGCCGGATCATGGATTTCTGGAAGAATCCGTGATCCGGCAGGGCAGCTCTTTTCTTTCCAGAAAAAGGTTGCCAATTATGGAAAAAAAGAGGAAAATATAAGACGGATAAAGATCTGAATCATTGGAGGAATTGGCCATGGATCATAGAGTAAGAGAAGTGTTGAAAGAAGTGAACCAGGTGATCATCGGTAAGGAAGATGTGACGAAGAAGGTGCTGATGGCTTTCCTGTCGGACGGGCATGTCCTGCTGGAAGATGTCCCCGGTGTGGGCAAGACCACCATGGCCCTGTCCTTTTCCAAGGCACTGGGCCTCTCCTATAAGAGGATCCAGTTTACCCCGGATGTCATGCCTTCCGATGTGCTGGGTTTCTACTATTACAATAAAGAGACCGAAAGCTTCACCTACCGCCCCGGTGCGGTGATGACTCAGATCCTGCTGGCGGATGAACTGAACCGGACTTCCAGCAGGACACAGTCCGCCCTGCTGGAGGCCATGGAAGAAAAACAGGTGACGGTCGACGGATACACTCATCCCTTGCCGGATCCTTTCTTTGTGATCGCCACCCAGAATCCCACCGGTTCCGCAGGAACCCAGACCCTGCCCCAATCCCAGCTTGACCGTTTCATGATCATGCTCAGCATGGGGTATCCGGATCTGAAGGAGGAGATCCTTCTTCTTCAGGACCGCGGATCTGCCGATCCTCTGGACATGGTATCCACTGTCCTGACAGAGGACGACCTGGTCAGGATCAGAAAGGAGATCAGGGAGATCGAAGTTTCTCCTCTGATCTATCAGTACATCGCTATGCTGGCGGCTGCCACCAGAAAGCATGATCTGGTGGAAGTGGGGGTGAGCCCCAGGGGGTCCCTTGCCCTTTGCCGTATGGCCAAAGCAGGTGCCTATCTGGCCGGCCGTGATTATGTCATACCGGAAGATGTCCAGGCTGTGCTCGGGGATGTTTTCGGACACCGGCTGATCCTGAAGGCCCGGGCCCGTCTCACCGATCACGTGGTTGAAGATATTCTCCGGGAGATCCTGACTTCCGTCTCCGTCCCGGATGTGAGAAAGAAATAAATGAAAAGAAGATCAATGAAAAGAAAAATCGGAAACAGGATCCTGCTCTTTCTGACGGGACTTCTGCTGGCTACATGGCTGGGCACGAGAGTGGCCGTTATCTACCTGGTCTTCTGGCTGGGTCTGGCAGTGCTGGCCGGTATCTATTATTCCCTTCTCCCCGGATCCCTCCCTTGTTCTCTGGAGATTCCCGGGACCTGCAATAAAGGGGATAAGGTTACCGGATTTCTCCATGTAGTCCAGGAAGGGAGACTTCCCATCTTCCATGGGGAAGCCCAGGTTCTGATCAAAAGCCTGACCTACGGACAGGAAGAGGAGGTCAGTCTGGACATTATGCTTATGGGAGGCGAGGAAGGCATCTCCGCTTTCGACCTGAAGACCCCCTGGTTCGGCATGATGGAGATCGACCTGGAATATGCGGAGATCTACGGATTATTCGGCCTGGGAAAGAAAAGAATCTTATCCTCGGTCAGAAAATACCTGATGGTATTACCGGACACCAGGGAGATGAGGCTGGAGATCCCATCTTTGTTCCATCCGGACCCTGAGGGACAGGAGATCCGGGAAGGTACCCTGGGCTATGATCCGGGAATCTATATGGGTGTCCGCCCTTATCAGGAGGGAGACCCGATCAAAAACATCCATTGGAAGATGACAGGGAAAACCGGGGAGATCATGGTCAGGGAACTGGGCATCCCGGTGGGAAGAGAACCCAGGCTCTATCTGCATACAGGATTTCCCAGCCTGGATCCTCCGGCCATCGACCAGGTGATGGAGGATTACATTTCCCTGTCCATGGCAGTGTCTGCCCGCGGCCAGAGTCATATTCTGTGCTGGAAGAACAGGGCAGGAGAGCCGGTGGAATACAGGGTGGAGGTCCCCGGAAGACTGGAAGAGACCCTGGAACCCCTCTACCACATCAGATTCTGGCTCGACCCGGTAAAAAAACGGGATACCCGGATCTATTATATGAGCCATGACAGAAAAACAGTATACGGCTATTACCATTCGGAGGATCAGGACAGCTTACTGCCGGCAAATCTTCCGGAGGATGCCGGTTTTGCTGTATTTTGATTACATTATTTTTTTACTTACATTATAATTCAGGAAAGATTTGGAATGACACAGGGCAAAAACGCTTCATCAAACCGAACAAAAGCTTTTATGGTCTCCAGGTGGAGAGAGGACAGGGACTGGCCGGAGGTGTTCCGGGAAGTCCTTCTCTTATGGGCAGGGTCAGCGATCCTTGCGGGATGGCTGTCCTCACTTCTCTGTCTGGAATACGCAAGGATTCCGGTCTGTGCCTTCCTGTGTCTTCCTTCTATATTAATAGGAGTATATTTTCCTCTTTGGTCTGCCGGTCGGAGAAGAGCTGCGGGAATCCTCATGGGGCTGGTTCCCCTGTCGGCCTTCTTTATCCCTCCCCTGAGGAGAGGATTGGAGGGACTGTGCTTTGATGCCTATACCGGACTGACCGGAAAAGGGATACTGTTTTTCCACCGGGGCATGCTTTCGGACGAACTGTTCCTGAAAACCGCAGCTCTGGCTCTCATGGGATTCTGGCTGATCCTGCCGGTCAGGTTCATCATACTGCACAAAGAACTGTCCTGGCTGTATTGTCTTGTCTTCCTTCTTTCGGAGATGAGACTGGGGGAAGGGAAGACGGTATATTGGTTTTTCGCCCTGCTCTTCTGGCTTATGTTTCTGCACCTTATCTCCATGCGGGCCTTCCCGGTCCCCGCGCTCTTTCTGGCCCTCCTGATCATCTCCTTCTGGGCGGGCTTCGGAAATAATCCCGGGACCGGCTGGCAGGATGCCTGGACACGCTTCCGTTATGGAGCGGAAGACCGGGTCCTGCCCCGGGGTGACCTGAGAAATGTATCTTCTTCCCACCGGGGTGACAGGACCATGCTGACCCTGGAGGACGATACCGGAGGGTACTATTATCTGAAAGGGTTTGTGGGTACCTTCTTCCGGGATGACCGGTGGATCGATGACGACGGGACCCTCGGGGATATGGAGTACGGCCTGTCGCCAGGATCCGGAGGCCTGATTTCAGATCTTCACGGGCAGGGCCTCTCCGGCTGGATCCAGCTGGCCCGGCAGGGGGACCTTGATAAGATCCGGCCCCTCACCATACATAATCTCCATGCGGACAGGAGATTCCTGTATCTGCCCTATGAACTGACCACTCTTCCCGCCCAGCTGGAGAAGGATGGCAGCGGTGTATTTTCCACCGGAGAAAACCTTCTGGCAAGAGGGCTCTTCGGACAGAAGACCTATACGGTAAAAGCGGTCCCTTCCCTGGCAGTACAGAGGCTTTCCGGCGAAAACCGAAATCTTTCACAGGGCAAAAAAGGGGACAAGAAGGCTTCAGACCCCTATTCCCTTTACGAAGAATATGTAAACCGCACCTGCCTGACCCTGTCCAAGGAGGTCAAGGAAGCCCTCCTGGAGGAAATGGGTGGGTCCAGTACGGTGGGTGTCGATGACCCCCTCTCCGTGATCACTCGTGTCAGGAAATGGATCGGGGACAGGGTTGTCCCGGATGAGGCTCCGGGCTCTGTGCCGGAGGGAAAAGATTTTGTTTCCTGGTTCCTGGAGGATAATCCAAAGGGATATGATGTCCACTGTGCCACCATGGCCGTCATGCTTTTCCGCTATTACGGGATCCCTTCCCGATATGTGGAAGGATTTCTGGTGGAAGGGAAGGAGGAGATCACGGAGAAGTCTGCCCACGCCTGGCCGGAGATCTACCTGTCCGGTTATGGCTGGGTACCTGTGGAAGTCACGGACAGCGACCGGAAACGGATGCCTTCCTATATAAATGAGGACGAGGAACTCTTCTCGGGGTCCGAGGCCTGGTCTTCGGAATCAGGACTTATCCCAAGAGAACAGACAGATTCCACAGCAAGGGATGATTCCGGAGACAGGAAGAAAGACAGGACAGGCAGAGGAGGAGACAAGGACACTTCCCCTGTGGTCACCGGCCCCGGGCTCTGGCCAGGTATCCTTGTCATCCTGGTACCTCTGACTGTTTTGCTGCTGTTTCTTGTCTGGCTGTCCGGGCGGGGAAGAAGGCTCTTTTGTCCTGAACCCGGCAGGGGGGTATCCTCGGGAGCATGTCTGATCCGATGGTATCAGTACTGTATCTTCCTTCTCTATGAGCTGGAAGATGACCCGGCGGTCAAAGCGTCCATGACCCGGGATAACCGTCTTGTCCGAAGGGAAGAGATATGGACCCGCCTCCATCCGGAAGTGGATCCTGAAGCCCTCCGTCAGACAGGCCTTCTCCGCCAGAAGGCCATCTACCGTCAGGAGGGGATCGGCAGGACAGAAGCAAAATCCGCCATGACATTTCTCAGGACAGAATCCCGCCTGCTCTATTCCCGCCTGGGAATGCTGAAAAAGATCAGGGTCAGATTCGGGATCAGGCCCGGGTTTATTAGAGAAGGTATGTGAAGCATTTCCTTGTCAGGTACCTTCTCTTATGCTATGATGAGTTGAATCGTGACCGGATTCCCGGTCCCGGAAAAAATATGATCTCATACAGGAGTAAAATATATGTGGTTAGCAGATCAATGGAAAGAATATGAAGTGATCGACTGTTCCGGCGGGGAGAAGCTGGAGCGCTGGGGAGATTATATCCTCCTCCGTCCCGACCCACAGGTCATCTGGCAGACGGAAAAGAAGGACCGGCGCTGGCACAAGCTCAATGCACACTACCACCGGAGCAGCAGAGGAGGAGGGAACTGGGAATTCTTCAGCCTTCCGGAACAGTGGGATATCCGTTACCGGGATCTGACTTTCCGGCTGAAGCCCTTCAGCTTCAAGCACACCGGCCTCTTTCCGGAGCAGGCGGTCAACTGGGACTGGTTTTCCGGAAAGATCAGGAATGCCGGCCGCCCTGTAAAGGTACTCAACCTTTTCGCCTACACCGGCGGGGCAACCCTGGCCGCCGCCGCGGCCGGAGCTTCCGTCACCCACGTGGATGCCTCCAAGGGCATGGTGACCTGGGCAAAGGAAAACGCCTCTGTCTCCGGACTGGCAGACCGCCCGGTCAGATGGCTGGTGGACGACTGCGTGAAGTTTGTGGAGCGGGAGATCCGCCGGGGCAACCATTATGACGGCATCATTATGGATCCGCCCTCCTACGGGCGGGGACCCAAGGGGGAGATCTGGAAGATCGAGGAGAAGATCTTTCCTCTGGTGGAGCTTTGTGAGAAGCTTCTCAGCGATGACCCCCTGTTCTTCCTGATCAATTCCTACACCACCGGCCTGCAGCCCGCAGTCCTGGCCTACATGCTGGGCACCGCCATCGAGAAGAAACATGGAGGCAGGACGGAAGCCGGGGAGATCGGTCTTCCCGTATCCGTCAACGGCCTGGTTCTTCCCTGCGGGGCCTCCGGAAGGTGGGAGAGATAGATGAAAGCGAAAAAAGCGGCATTCTACGGCCTGTTTCTGGCCCTGGCCCTGGTGGCAGGATATATTGAACGGCTCATCCCCTTCAATCCGGGCATACCGGGGGTCAAGATCGGGCTGGCCAACATCGTCACCATGGTCCTGCTCTATACCATGGGCTGGCAGGCGGCAGTCATCGTGACCACCGCCAGGATCCTCCTGTCCGGGATCCTCTTCGGCAGCGGCTTTGCCATGGTCTACAGCGCGGCGGGGGCAGCCCTCTCCATGCTGATCATGATCATCCTGAAACGGACGGGGCTTTTCGGGGCCATAGGCGTCAGCCTGGCGGGAGGCGTCTTCCACAACGTGGGACAGATTCTGGTGGCCATCGCCGTCCTGGAGACCCGGTCCCTGGTTTATTATCTGCCGGTGCTCATCCTTTCCGGTATCCTGGCCGGCATCCTGATCGGTCTGCTGAGCG
>CAJGDH010000089.1 GCA_904502145.1 uncultured Eubacterium sp. | reverse complement strand
GAAATTCACCATGCCAAGTTCCTGGCCCTGGTAGATAAAGGGGATCCCCCGCATGAAAAAATACATGGCCCCAAGGGTCTTCACCGCTTCGGGGTTATGGGCATCCTTCCTCAGATATTTGCTTGCGGCACGGGGCTGATCATGGTTTTCCAGGAAATTTGCAGGCCAGCTGAAGGGCTGGGTCTCCATCTGCACCTTCATCAGCTGGTCCCCCCACTCCCGGATGGTCCAGTCTCTGGGATGGAGCCAGGTATCCTGAAAATCCAGCTCTGTGGGGACAAAATCAAACATCATGTCAAAGTATCCGTCTTTGCCGATATATTTTCCCCTGTTTTCCTCCTTGACTCCATAGGCCTCCGCCACGGTAAGACAGGGTCGGTAATCAAATCCTTCTTTTTTCAGCTGGGACAGAAATTCCCCGATCCCGTCCACATCCCTTCCGAAAGAACCCACGTCCACTCTTCCGTCCACCCCGTCAGGAGCAGCTGCAAAAGAGAAATCTTCTTTCTTGATAAATGTGATGGCATCCACCCGGAAACCGGCGATCCCTTTGTCCAGCCACCAGCGGACGATATCGATCACTTCCCTGCGGACCTTCGGATTCTCCCAGTTCAGATCCGGCTGTTTGGGATGGAAGGTATGGTAATAATATACATTTTCTCCCTGAACCTTCTCCCAGACCGAACCTCCGAAGATGGAACGCCAGTTGTTAGGTACTTTATCGGATTCCACGAAGTGGTAGTAATCCCTCGCAGACGGATCGGTCAGAGCCTTTTTGAACCATTCATGTTCATCGGAACTGTGGTTTACCACCAGGTCAAGCATCAGCCTGATCCCTCTTTTCCCTGCCTCGGCGATCAATTCATCCATATCCTCCATGGTGCCGAAATCGGGAGCGATCTCCAGGTAATCAGAGATATCATAGCCATTGTCCACCATGGGGGACAGGAAACAGGGGGAAAGCCAGATCATGGTAATCCCAAGATCCTTAAGATAATCCAGCTTTGAGGTGATCCCCGCCAGATCCCCTATCCCGTCCCCGTTGCTGTCTTTAAAGCTTTTGGGGTAGATCTGGTAGACCACTTCCGAGATCCACCAGGGATAGTTTTTCTTTAGTCCGGTCAATACATTTTCCTCCTCTTATGCAAGAAAAATGAGCGTCCATCGGTTGACAGCCGCTCAGGTTATCCTAATCTTCGATGGGTCCGTAAACATTGCTGGAAAGGGATTCATCGTAAAAGATCACATCCTTTTCCACAATCTCCGGTACACCGCCTTCAACGTCAACAATACTCACGGCGCAGTTTCCGGGGACCCGTTTCTGCCAGAAATCCGTCGGGTCCTCATAAAGGGGATTCAGCATTGCCCTCATGGCACATCCGTGAGTGGAGATCAGAATGGTTTTATCCTGGTATTCGGGGTTATGGATCAGTTCCTGGAAGAAATCTCCCGTCCGGATGACCACATCCATGATGGATTCCCCGTCAGGATCGTATTCAAAATCAAAGGGGTTGGTATAGAAGAGATTAAAAGCCTCTATGCCGATGGGAACCGAGAAATTGGAGGGAAGTATGCCCTGGCAGTCCCACTTGCCCCAGTCGATCTCAATGATTCGTTTGTCCTCGAGGACCGGGATCTCCTTACCTTGTTTTTCAGCGGAGGCCCTGGATGCCAGGATCCCTGTCTCCTTTGCCCGGCATAAAGGACTGGTGATGACCAGGTCAAAGGGGATGTCCTTCAAGGCCTCCCCGGTGACGATCGCCAGTTCACGTCCTTTCTCATTGAGGGGTTCGTCCACCTGACCCTGAAGTCTGCCTTCCTGGTTGAGGCGGGTCTCCCCGTGACGAATAATATATAAACGCATCTGTCATTCCTCCTTATTCGTGTCAGGTCCTTCAGACCTTGCACACATCGATCCATCCCCTGCAGGCAGACAGATCTTCCAGCTCTTCTATAGTCAGTTCCACAGCACTGCTGGCGCTCCCGCAGGCCGGATAGACCTTATCGAATCTCTTGAGAGATTCATCCAGGTATACGTCGACTCCGTCTTTTATTCCGAAGGGGCACACACCACCCACATCATGACCGACGAGGTCAATGACTTCCTCCCGGGTAAGCATCTTCGCTTTTTTGTGGAATACCCCTTTATATTTGGGATTACTGATCTTGGCATCACCGGCACACAGGATCATCACCGGCCGGTCCTCCACCATGAAAGTCAGGGATTTCGCAATCCTTTCAGGCTCCGTTCCCACGGCCATGGCCGCAAGTTCAACCGTGGCGCTGGACACATCGAAGGTCATGACCCGGTCACCGTAGCCTTTCTCTTCCAGATATCTTTTCGCTTCTTCCAGACCCATTCTTTTCTCCTCTGCTGTCTGTACTGTTATTCTCTACCTATGATGGGATATCGTATCAATTACGTTGTGCTGTCCGTGAGGTAGGTATCCTTCATCTTTTCCACCTCGGCCTCGGATATCCCCAGTCCTTCATGGATAAAGGTCTTAAAATCACCGAATCTTTCCTCCACGGTCCTGTAGAAGGTGTCGATATAATCCTTTTCCGCACCGAAGAGATACTGTAAAGCTTCGTCCGCACTGTTGTCCCGGATGCCGGCTCTCTTCTTGATAAAACCGGTGAGCATGCCGATATCCCCGGAAAGATACTTGTTGGAACTTAGGTAATCCTCGATGATCTTCTCTCTGGGCACACCCAGGATCTCTTCCAGGATGACCGCTGCCATGCCGGCCCGGTCTTTTCCTGCGGTACAGTGCCAGAGGACGGCCTTATCATGCTGATCCATCACCAGGCGGACGAATTTCGCATATTGGGACACTGAATAGTCACTGAGCACAAAATCCTTATAGAGACCGCACATATACTGCTTTGCTCCGGCAGGATCCGTCAGCATACGGCTGAAGATGTCCACATCCTCCTCTTCTCTTGTGATCCCGGCAGCCTGTTTATCGATGATGGGAAGATGGTGGTAGCTGACTCCGGGGATCAGGCTGTCCGGCCTGCTGTCATGTTCCCCTTTTGATCGGAAATCCACGACTGTTTCCGCCAGTTCTTTCAGCCTGTTGATGTCCGATTCCGGAAGATCCAGGAGATTTTCGCTGCGGATCAGTCTTCCGGGAGCGATCACCCGGCCGTCCACAGTCCTTTCTCCACCCAGGTCACGAATATTGTTCAGTTTGTCATATTCAAGCAAAGAACTCATCTGTTCTCATCTCCCTTCCTTACCATCTGAATTACGCCTTCAGGATTCACCGATGATCTTCTCCATCCAGATCATATCATACCATCTGCCGAATTTATAACCGCATCCGGTGAAATGTCCCACCTTGGTATAGCCAAGATGTCCATGAAAGCCGGCACTGTTCCCGTCCAGATACCGGTCCGGCGGGTCAGCCCAGCCGATGCAGGCATAGAGGTTGCGGATCCCCATCTCCTTAAGCCTTCTTTCCAGACTTTCGTAGAGCTTTCTGCCGGTTCCCCGGCCCTTCTCTTCCCGATCCAGATAGATGGTCACTTCCGAGGACCAGGCATAGGCTGCCCTGCCGACAAAAGGCCCTGCATAGGCATAACCGGTGATCCTGCCTTCCCTCTCCGCCACGAGATAAGGGTAATCCTTTAAGGTATTGCGGATCTTCTCCCTGAACTCCTCCGCCGTGGGAGGCTCATAATCAAATGTGATCGCCGTATCTGTCACATAGTAGGAGTATATTTCAAGTAAAGCTTCGGCATCGGCCGGCACGGCGGATCGTATCTGCAGCTCTTTCATCCAAGTATCCCCTTATCCTCGATCTGTCTGAATCCGTTTTCACTACTATACCAAAAAAACACATGGTCTTCAACAAAAGTAGAGGAAAGAGGTCTCAGACTGTAAAATGTAAGACCGGACAGAGAAAAACCGTAAGAATCATGAAATCTTTTCTGATGCAATTCCCTTCGGAATAGGATATAATATGGACGGAACATAAGTCAGAAACACATGACAGAACTGACAGATCAATGAGAGGAGGATGGCCATGAATATTACACTCGAGATGATTGAAAGAGTAATGGAAGCAACAGATGCAGATTACTATCAGATCAAGGAAGCGCTGATCGCTGCTGACGGAGATGTCAATTCCGCGATCGAGGCATTGAAGATTGTCCGGGAGGAAGCGGCAGAAAGGTCCCTGCCTGAGGAAGAACCCGAGGAAGTGATCCCGGCTGAAGAAACCGGAAGCAAGGAAGAGGAAGCTGCCAAGGACCAGGCAGAAACTGCTGAGGAAGAAGCTCCCAAGGATGACTGGACCATGGAAGAATTTGCCGAAAAGATGATCGAACGGCTGAAGAAACGGGTTGAAGAAGGAAATGTTGAGCGGATCAAGATCAGCAGAGACGGAAAAACGATCCTGAATATCCCACTGGGTCTTGGCCTTCTGGGCGGTATCTTCACCATAGCGACCATTCCCTGGGCTATGATCCTGGGAATCGTCACCGCCATGGGATTAAACTGCAAGATCGAGATCGTCACCAAAGACGGTGACCATGAAGAAATGTAAAAATCAATAATTGAAAGAATACCCCACAGAATAAGCCCCGGGACCGGCCAGTCAGAAGACTGCCGGGATACCGGGGCTCTTATTTCAGTTAAAAAGTACTGTTATTGCCGCCTTCAGCATTGATATTGCACTCTTTTTCCATCCAAAGTATAATATAGGTCAGATCAGTTTAAGGATAAACAAGACGAAGGGATGCGGGCAGCATCCGGACTGCAAAGGGAGGAAAGAAATGGGAAGACAATCGACCAGAGCAAATAAGAATATCTATCAGACAGCAAGGGAAGAACGGGGACTGACCAGAGAAAAGGCATCAGACCTTATGTCGGGAGTCTCAGCCGCAAGGATAGAAAAGATCGAGTACGACCTGCAGGAACCGACCCCCTACGATATCGTCCAGATGGCGGATTGCTATAATCGACCGGACCTTTGCAATTATTACTGTTCCAACAAATGTGCCATCGGTTTCCGCTATGTACCGGAGATCGAAGTAGGTGAACTGCCGGGCATCATCCTTGAGACCATCGCAGGTCTGAATGAGATCAATGACCTGACAGGACGGATGATCCAGATCGGCCGCGACGGAAAGATCACCGATGATGAGATCAAGGATTTCGCGGTCATCAGCAGCAAACTCGATGCTGTCTCCCTGGCCATCGACTCCCTCAATCTCTGGGTGGAGAAGACAGCCGGAGAAAACAACATCAACATGGAACTCCTTAAAATGGAGAAAGAACGTCTTAAGTAATGGCCTTGGTCTTCCAGCGGCCGCGCCTGTACAGGAAGAGGGTAAGCAAGGCACCGAAGACCCAGGTGATCATCAGGGAAATCCCCATCATGTAGAAATTACCCTGGGGCAGCTCCGGTGTTTTGGACAGCCAGACCAGACCATAGGCCAGAGGGACACGCATCACAACGGAGTTGAACAGGGAGATCCACATGGGCGTCAGGGTATCCCCGGCTCCCCGCATGACTCCCGACAGACACTGGGTCACCTCCATGGCAACATATCCCACCAGAAGGATCTTCATCACCGTATAACTCATGGTGATCAGTTCATCAGTGGAAGTGAAGATACCCATCAACCCCCGTCCGAAGAGGAAGATCAGGACCGATAGGGCTGCACTGATCCCCATTGCTGCCAGAGTGATATTTCTGGTCCCTGTGATCACGCGGTCCATCTTTTCGGCACCGATATTCTGGCCGGCAAAAGTGGTCATAGCCGTACCGAAGGAGAATGCCGGCAGCATGACAAAACCGTCCACCCTCATGACGATGACGTTGGCGGCGATGCAGGTCTCTCCGAAGGAGTTGGTCAGGGACTGGACAACGACCATGGACATGGAGATGATGGCCTGGGTCAGCCCGGCGGGAAGTCCCAGACGGATGAGCCTTCCGGAGTATTGTTTCTCCGGTTTAATATATTTCCATTTCAGATCAAAGAGATCCGTCATCCGCATCAGCTTGCGTATGGTGAGGAAGGCGGAGATAAACTGGGCGATAATAGTGGCCAGGGCCACGCCCTGTACGCCCATCCCAAGTCTGGCCACAAAAAAGAGATCCAGGATAATGTTGATCACCGTGGCAACGATCAGATAAAGCAGGGCAGAGATGGAATCCCCCAGGCCGCGCAGGACACCGCCCAGGATGTTGTAATAGCCGGTACCCGCAAATCCGAGAAAGATGATGGTGAGATACCCGTCACACCAGTCAATGATGCTGGCAGGGGTCCCCAGAATGGTCAGAAGGGGTCTTGCAAGCAGAGGCCCGATGATCATGATGATCAGGGAGGCAATCCCTGTCAGGGAGATACAGGCTCCTATGGAACTGGACAGTTCCTCTCTCATCCTGGCGCCGAAAAACTGGGATACCATGATGGAGGCTCCCACGGAAATCCCGATAAAAAGAACCAGCATCAGGTTCAGGATCGGGGCCGCACTTCCAACCGCCGCCAGGGCATTATCCCCCACGAACCGGCCCACGATGATGGCATCCGCCGTGTTGTACATCTGCTGGGCAAAGTTGCCGATCAGCATGGGAATCGTAAAAGTAAGCACCTGTTTGACCGGATTCCCCACGGTCATATCAACAGGCGCAAAGAGTTTTTTTATAGAAATCATAAATACACCACCTGATTTACGTTTTTATCTGATAAATAAAGCAGATACTATCATAACACTATTTCCTGTTTTTTCATAGATGAGGTAATGAATATGCAGAAAAAATATGCATTTATCTGGGACCTTGACGGGACCCTCCTTGATTCATACGATGAGATCGTTTCAAGTATCCTGTTGACCCTTGACCGCTTCGGCATAAAAAAAGAGGCCCCGAAGGTCCTCTCTTATGTCATCCGTTATTCCGTCAGAAAGTATTTCCGGCAGATCGAACTGGAAACCGGCATCCCCTATGAAGAGCTGGACCCTGTCTTCCAGGACTATCATCACAGCAAATACAAGGAAGTAAAGGCTGCTCCCCATTCCATGGAGATCCTGGAATATCTGACCGGTCAGGGGATACCCAGCTTCGTCTTCACCCACAGGGAAAAATCCACCATACCCATCCTGTCCCGTCTGGGCATGCTGCCTTATTTCAGGGAAGTGTTAAAGACGGAGGACGGCTATGCCAGAAAGCCTGACCCCCAGGCTATCCACTGCCTGATCCGCAAATATGATCTGGACCCGGCATACACTT
>CAJGDH010000088.1 GCA_904502145.1 uncultured Eubacterium sp. | reverse complement strand
TTCCGGGATCCAGTCAGCGGAAGGTTCATAACCCACAAAGACAAACACTCCGATGGGACTGTTCTCGTCATCGGTATAGCCCGTGGAACAGATCCTCTTCCTCTGTCCGGTCTTCAGGTCTTCCAGGATGACCATGTCCACATAGTCCTTACCCCTGACTTCCTTTAAGACCGTCTCAAAACGGACTTCTATGTTCTTGTAATCCTTCAGGGTATCACTGGCATAAGCACCGCAGCTGAACTTCTTCCCCCTGATCAGTATAGTCACTTTCGAGGCAAACTGGGCCAGGAATTTCGATTCCTGAACAGCGGACATACCTCCCCCCACCACGAAGACTTCACATCCGGCAAAAAGAGGGCCGTCACAGGTCGCGCAGAGGGATACTCCTCTTCCCATCCATTCCTCTTCACCGATGAATCCCGCATGCCGGGGGCGTACGCCTGAAGCAAGGATAATGCCCAGAGTCCGGTATTGTCCCTTCTCGGTCCGGACGGTCTTGATCTCGCCGTCCACATCCAGACCGGTCACCAGGTCATTGACAAATTCGGCTCCGAATTCCTCCGCCTGGCTGTGCATCCGTTCGGTCAGTTCCTTGCCGCTGATCCGGCCGACGCCGGGATAGTTCTCCACCACGTCGGTCAGGGCGATAAGGCCGCCGATGTCACTCTTCTCAATGACAAGTACTCTGTTCTGTTCTCTCGAGGCATAGATCGCCGCGGACAGCCCCGCAGGCCCTCCGCCGATGATCACGATATCATAGAGATCTGATTTCAAGCTGGTCATAATCCTTCACCCGATAAAAATGCACATAGTTATCCTTGTAAACAGTATACCCTATCTGTGTCTATCTCTCAAGAAAATTATTAAGATTATGCATGGAATATCCTAAAACCCGGCAGGGTAAAACAGGACATTTCTTTCCCTGTGGGAATCAAGAATATACCCCTTCGGAATCGGCGGAATATGTCTTTACGATCTCCAGCAGGATCCTGACCACGGTCTCCATCCCTTCGGCAGTGATGTGCTCGTAAGGGCCGTGACAGGCATATCCACCCGTCCCCAGGTTGGGACAGGGAAGACCCCTGTAACTAAGGCTTGCCCCGTCAGTACCTCCACGGATGGGGAGGATCACCGGACGGCAGCCCACATCCGATACCGCTTTCTCCGCATTTTCGATCAGATGAAAATGGGGCATGATCTTCTCTTTCATGTTACGGTAGCTCTCCCGTATGACAAGCTCCACCACGTTATCCCCGTAAGTCTCCTTCATGGTTTTTTCTATATCGCGAAGCAGATCCAGCCTCTGCCTGTACTTTTCCAGATCATGGTCACGGACGATATATCGGAGTTTTGCCTCCTCAACATGGCTGATGATCTCGTACAGATGGAAGAATCCCTCATAGCCGCTGGTTTTGGCGGGGATCTCGTCCTCCGGGATCATCTCGTTGATCCTGATGGCCACCAGGGAAGCATTGATCATGATCCCCTTGGCATCACCGGGATGAATACCCTTTCCGTGAACAGTAAACTCAGCGTCGGCGCCATTGAAGTTTTCATATTCGATGGACCCTTCTTCCCCGCCGTCCACGGTGAAGGCGAAGTCGGCCCCGAATCCTTCGACATCGAAATAATCAGATCCCCTGCCGATTTCTTCATCCGGTGTAAAACCGATACAGATCTTTCCATGGGGTATGTCTGACTGTAAAATGTATTCTGCCAGAGTCATGATCTCCGCGACCCCGGCCTTGTCATCGGCACCAAGGACGGTGTTGCCGTCGGTGGTGATCAGGGTCCTGCCGGCCAGGGAGGAAATGTGCGGGAAATCCTTTGCCGTGATCACCCTTCCTCCGGGAAGGGCCAGGTCCCCGCCGTCATAGTTCTCCCATACCATGGGGGTCACCTGTTTTCTGGTATAATCGGAAACCGTATCCATATGAGCGATAAAACCGATGGCAGGACATTTTTCCTTTCCCTCGGTGGGGGGAATAAAGGCATAGACATAACATTTATCATCCGCAAATGCATTGTCGACCCCCATTTCCCGGAGTTCCCGGACCAGTACCCGGGCCAGGGCAAACTGGCACTGACTGCTTGGGACAGTCCGGGATTCCATATTGCTGGGAGTCATGATCTTTGCATAACGGATCAGTCTTTCCGCCACCTTGCTTTTTAAATCCATTTCCATTTTCTCCATTCATCATTAATAAGCAATTATTATAAAATCGCACTCGACGTCTATTCTATCTGTTCCTTTCCGAAGAGTCAAGAGAATCCTTTCCGAAGAGTCAAGACAAGTTTTATTCTCCGGCGATCCTGGTCATCTTGAACCCTTCACCGTCCACGGCATTGGAAGGGACGATGATCACGAAGGAATCCGGGTCGATCTCCCTGACATCCTTCCTGACCTGGTAGATATCACGGTTTGTTCCGGCTACCAGCACCACATCACGACGGTCTCCCCGGTATCCTCCCCGGGCCTCAAAGATGGTACACCCTCTCTCGGCCACGTCCCGGATCCATTTCACGATCTCTTCACTCCGGTTGGTGACGATCAGGGCCACATTTCCGGAATTGAGACCGCTGATGGTCCTGTCGATCACGGTGGCCAGGATATAATTGATCAGGATCCCCAGGAAAATCCCGTCGATATCCTTGAAGATCAGGCCGGTACCCACCACCACGCCGAAATCCAGGGCGAAGGTGATGAAACCTGTCTTGATATGCGGAAAATAGGATTTGATCAGGATCAGAAGGAAATCCACCCCGCCGGTGGAGGACCCTCTCGAATAGATCATGGCGAAACCCAGACCATAGAGGACTCCGGTGACGATGGCGGCAATCATCCTGTCCCCGGTATAAACGGGGAACAGGGGGGCGATCCGGTCGATCAGGATGGTGGCGATCACCATGCACCTGAGGGTTTTCAGGACAAAATCCTTCCCGATCACCTTCATGCAGAGCAGGGCAGGCAGGATGTTGAGTACCAGGACGGTCATACCGATGGGCATGTGGAAGAGCCGGTAAAAGACCATGGCGATCCCGTTGAACCCGCTCAGGGGGAATCCCTGTGCAGCTGCCACATTATAGGTTGCCGCGGCCAGCAGTATATTTCCCACAATCTCAAAACCGATATCCGTCATCACCGTCCGGTTAATGTATTTCTTCATCACGCGTCCTCCTGTTGCATTCATCGGATGTACAAAAACTGTCGTTCTCCGCAAGGAGATCAAAGGAAGACTGAACAATAAAAAAACGCATGCATACTATATCTCTATAATATGCATACGTTCAATTTATTGCTCAAACCTTACTGAAATCGTACACTCTTGTATTCCGTATCTATTATACAGAAAATAGCCGATGAAATCAATAGGGTCCCGGCGGGATTGGGCCGGTTCATCTTCCGGTGTTACTTCAGGTCGTTTTCCGCCTCATCCAGGGACTTGTAGCCATAGGCCTGGGCCATCTTCTCCATGCTGAGCCAGTACCTGTTCAGCTCTTTATTGTTCAGGATACTGTCCAGATATAAGGCAAGGGTAGTCTCCGAATAGGTGTAGAGCTCACATTTCAGATAATTCATGAGGCTTGCCCTGCCGCCGATCACGGCCCCGTCCATGGTGCGGCCGTTTTTCCGGATATTGGGATAACTGGTGGCAAATTCGATCACCCATGCTTCATAGTATTCAAGGATCTGGTCCACAAGAAGTTTTGCTCTGTCCGTCACCGCGGGAAGCAGGTGTTTTATCCTGGCGAAATACTTGGGATCCGTCTCCTCCATCATGTAGGCATACTTCTCCATCACCAGGTTCCTCTCATTCTGTTTTGCCTCCACAAGATCCCGCAGGTAGCTCTTTACCACGGCAAGATCCCAGCTCTCGAACTGGCTGGTCCTCATGATGACAAACGTCGGCAGATTATCCTGGCAGCTGGCCCTTCCGTTGATCCCTTTTACCTGTTGAAACATCTCCCATTCCAGAGATACGACCATCTTCTCATACTGTCCTCTGTCCATCGATAACCCCCCTGTGATCATTATTGTTTTCTTCAAAAAAGATATGCCCGAAGCAGGAGCACATACTACCTCATCATGTTCTAATCATACCATTTTTTCGCGGATCCCGGTTTGACATAACCACACGATTCTTTGGAAATTGTGAACCCGCGAAACAGCCTTTCCGGCATTATGGATATTTCCAATTTCCGTACTGGTATCTTACCATAAAAGAAAAGGGAGATTTGGTAAAATATAAATGGATTACCCTGGCATTTTACCGCATGCCGGGGCTGCAGTAAAAGACACCGGAGGACTGACCGAACCGGCACAAATTACAGAAAGAAGGTATCCTATGAGAATCGGAATATACAACCATCAGCATCTCAGAGGCGGATGTCCCGTCTGTTCCCAGACCTATGTCAAGGGGATGGTCAAGGACGGGATGGCCTGCAAGAACCGTGCGGAAGCGATCTACGGGGCGGACCACGAGTATGTGAATTATACGGATCTGGGGGATTATCCGCCGGATAATCTTGATCGTCCCGGATACAGGAGATTGATGAAGGATGTGGAGGAAGACAGGCTGGATGCAGTCATCGTTGTCCGTCTGGACAAGATCTCCAATGATGTGAACCTGGTTCTCAACACCTATGCGAGGATGAGAGCCCACGGGGTTGAGCTCCTGACCATCAAAGAAGGAAAGCGGGCCATGGAGGTGCTGGACAGGGCACTGGTGAAAAGGGCAGCCCAGCAGGAACAGCAGAAATAATCGGAAGATAAAGGTGATCGATATGTTGGACCCAAGGTTACTGGAATATCACAGACAAATGCAGGAATGCCACAGAAAAGACGACCTTCTGAAGATGGCGGATGTCCTGAAGGAAGCCATCAGTCTCTCCCTGGATATCTACGGGGAGAACCATGAAGAGACGCTGATGCTCTACACAGAGTACGGCGGGGTTCTGCGGAATCTTGGAAGATATGAGGAAGCCGTCCCTGTCCTTCAGAAAGCCATACAGATCTCCAGGAGTTTGCGGGGAGTCAACCATCCGGACTTTGCCTCCTCCCTGGTCAACCTGGCCAATCTTCTGCGGATGATGAAACATTTCGGGGACAGTGAGAATCTCTTCCTTCAGGCAAAAGAGATCTACGAACACACCATCGGGAAATCGTCTTTCCTCTATGCGGGACTGTGCAACAATCTCGGCCTGCTCTACCAGGATGTGGGCCGGTATGAAGAGAGTATCATCATGCATAAGATCTCCCTGGATATCCTGAAGGATGATCCGGAAAAGGAGATCCTTTATGCGGTAACACTGAACAATCTGGTGGAACCCTTCCGTCATCTGGGACAGAGGGACCAGGCCATAGAGACCCTGAAGACGGCCATCGATATATTCAGCAGATATATTGAACGGGCACCGGTATTCTACGCCGCTGCCATCAACAATCTGGGTACCTTCTATTACGAGGAGAAAAGGTATGAAGAGGCTAAAGAATGTTTTGCCGTAGGGGTAAGGATCAGCAGGGAAAAACTGGGAACAAAAAGTGAAAGCTATATAAACAGCATGAATAATTATACCAATGTCTGCAGGATACTCGACCGGAAGAAGGAAGAATCCTGCGTCCAGGCTGTCGGCGCTGCCCAGACGGAGTGTGCACAGCCTACTTACGAAAAGCTGATGATGGAGAAACCTTTCGATGAGGAATGCGCAGACAAGGCTCCCCAGGCAGGGAAGACCCGTAAGATCACCGAACAAAGCAAGGGGCTTGAGATCGCCGAGGCCTATTTCTTTGAAGTGTGCTATCCGGAACTTAAGAAACAGCTGCCGGAATACCTGCCCAGAATGGCTGCAGGGTTGGTGGGTGAAGGCTCCGAATGCTATGGTTTCGACGACATGATCTCCAGGGATCACGACTTCGGACCGGCCTTCCAGATCTATGTGCCGGCGGAGGATGTCCCCGTTTACGGGAAAAAACTCAGGGCTCTGGTGGACAGGCTTCCCACTTCATTTGCCGGTTTCGGGGAAAGAAATACTTCAACCTACGGCGGAGGGCGGATCGGCCTCTTTACCATCGAAGATTTCTATGATAAATTCCTCTCCATCCATGAGGTCCCCACAGACAACCGGATCTGGCTGCAGATGAAGGACTATCCTCTCTCCACAGCCACCAACGGCAAAGTCTTCATGGATAATCTGGGAACATTCAGTGCCATCCGGAAAGGTTTCCTCAAGCATTACCCGAGGGATGTCCAGCTGAAAAAGATCGCGGCAGCCTGCATGCAGGTCGCCCAGAGCGGACAGTATAATTTCCCCAGATCACTGCAGAGAAACCAGTATGTGGCGGCACACCACGCCCTGGATCAGTTCATTCAGGAGTACTCGCAGATCATCTATCTTCTGAACAAGGTCTATATGCCCTATTATAAATGGGAGCACGAGGGACTTAAACGCCTTCCTCTTCTCGGCATATACACCCACGAGACGATGGAGAAGATCGTCCTGCTGGACTATAAGGAAGATCCCAACCATGTGATCTTCGAGATCGAAGGACTGTGCAAAAAACTGATCGGTATCCTGAAAAGCAGGGGACTCACATCATCCACGAGCGATTTCCTCCTGGATCACGGCCCGGAGATCATGAAACGTATTGAAGATGAACAGTTAAGGAATTCCAACCCATGGGCTTAAAGCCCGGGAGTGCAATAAAAAAAAGGCCTCAGGCCTTTTTTTTATTGCACTTTCCGTACATGCCTTCATCTGTCGCCGGTCCCGTTGTTCCAGACGTAGGTATGGCAGAAAGCGGAAGGTGTCATATTTTCGTATTTTTTGAAGATCTTACAGAAATATCCGGGTTCACTGTAACCCAGCAGGAAGGAGATATCGGATATGTTCATCTCGCTGGAAACCATGTATTTCTTGGCCAGCATAAGCTTTCTGAGATGAATGTAGTCCACGACGCTGATCCGGTAGTACTTCTTAAATATCCTGCTGAGGTAACCGCTGCTTACTCCTGCCTGCAGGGACAAGGAGGCCAGGGAGATATCCTCATTGATGTTCTCATCGATATAGTGGAGAACTTTGTTCATGTGGGAGTACTTCATTACACAGATCTGCCGGTAGACTTCCGTGACGATCTGCATGATCCAGCAGAAGGTCAGGGTCTTGTCGGCGATGATCCTGGATGTCAGTTTGTACTTCTCCAGATAGTATTTCTGCTGGGATCCGTCGATCCCCGGGATCTGGTTCAGAAGGATGGTGATCATCCTGCTCAGAGATTCCCTGTGCAGGGAAGGTTCAATATCGGCGAAGAGATGTTCCACATACTCTTTCGCTCCCTCGTAGGATTTTTTGTAGTCCCTGTCCACCAGAGAGGACAGAAGGGCTTTGAGATGTACATCCTCCTCGGGTATCTCGGCATGTTCACTTTCACAGATCCGGGAGATGGTTCCGCAGGAGATGGGTTTGAGCAGATAATTCTTGAGTCCTGCCCGCATCGCCTGATCAATGAGATCCACGTTGCGGTAGCTGGAGATCACAAAAGCGGAAGTCCCCGGGTAATGTTCCCTGATGTCCCTGCAGATATCTATCCCGTTCTCATGTCCCAGGGCAACTTCGGAAAAGACAACCTGGGGGT
>CAJGDH010000087.1 GCA_904502145.1 uncultured Eubacterium sp. | reverse complement strand
TGTATGGTTCAGGCTGTGGACTTCCTCCCCGTCTTATGGTAAAATACACAGGAAATCATTCAGGGAGGACTGATCATGTTAAAGAAACTTCTGGTTTCTGTTCTCAGTATGATGGTGGTGGCCTGTGTCGTGTTCTCTGTGGTGGCGCTGGTATTCTTCATGACCCCCAGCCGTAAAGCGCAGGCCGGGATATCACTCCCCTCCACGGTGACGGATCCCGAACCCTCAGCCGAAGCATCAACCGAGAGCAGTGGCGATTCAACTTATGATAATATCTACATTGCGGACGTCCACCAGTCCCTCACCTTGCGGACCCAGCCGGATTCCAATTCCAGCCCGGTCATGGAGGAAGGTCTTGCATCCATGACTAAGATGCAGGTGATCCAGTTCATAGACAACACCAACTTTGCCTATGTGGAGGTGATCAACGGCCCCTACACGGGCTTCACCGGTTATGTCAACCGGGACTACATCACCAGGCTGGGAGAGCCGACCATACGTGTAGGAAACTGAATACACCGGGCCCTAAACCCGAAAAAAGGACAGTGAAAACTGTCCTTTTTTGGAGAAGGTATTTTTGTTACTTTGGGTGTAGCAAAAACTATATAATGTATTGGGGGGGTACGGTGTTATCATACTACCCTTTTCCCCGAAAGTGTGCCTAAAGTTTTCTTTCGGGGAAAAAATATTTTGTGCATTAATTTAATAATGAACTTTCTCTTTTGTTTATATCTACGCAAAAGGGCGGTCATCCGCCGCGATTCACCGTCAGTTTTCCTTTTCCGATTCAAACAGGGTCTCAAATTCCTCCCTGGTGATCTTCTCTTTTTCCAGAAGCAGCCCGGCACAGGAATGAAGGATATCCATATGTTCTTTGATCATCCGTTTCGCGTCCGCATAGCATTCATCCACGATCCGCTTCACTTCCTCGTCGATCAGTCGGGCCACATCCTCCCCGTAAGCCCTGGCATGTCCCAGGTCCTTTCCGAGAAAGACTTCATCGCTGTCCTGCTCATAATTCAGGAAACCCAGTTTCTCCGACATACCGTACTTGGTCACCATGGCTCTGGCCGTGGCGGTCACCCCTTTGATATCCTGGGAAGCACCTGTGGTGATGTCCCCGAAGATCAGTTCCTCGGCTATCCTTCCGCCCATGCCCACCTTGATATCCTGGAGCATCTTCTCCCTGGTATCAAATACGTTGTCGTTTTCCGGCAGCGGCATGGTATAACCTGCCGCACCGATGCCGGTGGGAATGATGGAGATGGTGTAGACAGGCCCCACATCCGGAAGCAGGTGGAACAGGATCGCGTGACCTGCCTCATGGTAGGCGGTGATCTTTCTCTCTTTCTCCGGGATCAGGCGGGATTTCTTCTCCGTCCCCACACCAACCTTGATAAAGGCCTTCTGTATATCGGACATCCGGATAAACCGGCTGTTGTCCCTGGCCGCATTGATGGCGGCTTCATTGACCAGATTCTCGATGTCCGCCCCGGAAAAACCGGGAGTTGTCCTGGCGATCTGATGGAGATCCACACTCTCGTCCAGCTTCTTTCCCTTGGTGTGAACCCGGAGGATCTCTTCCCTCCCCTTCACATCAGGACGGCCTACAGCCACCTTGCGGTCAAAACGGCCCGGGCGCAGGATCGCGGGATCCAGAATGTCCACCCGGTTTGTGGCGGCCATCACGATGATCCCTTCATTCACGCCGAATCCGTCCATCTCCACCAGGAGCTGGTTGAGGGTCTGCTCCCTCTCATCATGGCCTCCCCCGAGACCGCTGCCCCTTCGGCGGGCAACCGCATCGATCTCATCAATGAAAACGATGCAGGGGGAATTCTTTTTGGCCTGTTCGAAGAGATCCCTCACCCTTGAGGCACCGACGCCGACGAACATCTCCACAAAATCAGAACCGGAGATGCTGAAGAAAGGCACCCCCGCCTCCCCGGCAACCGCCTTGGCCAGAAGGGTCTTTCCGGTTCCGGGCGGGCCCACCAGGATGATCCCTTTGGGGATGCGGGCTCCCAGTTCGATATATTTCCCCGGATTCTTAAGGAAATCAACGATCTCCTCAAGCTCTTCCTTCTCCTCCTGAAGACCTGCCACCTGGGCGAATCCGATCTTCATGGAGCTGGGTTCGACCATCTGAGCCCTGCTCTTTCCGAAATTGTTCATTCTGCCCCCGTCGCCGCCCACGGAACGGTTGAGCATCATGGTCATGAACATCATAACAAGGACCATGCCCAGACAGACCGGGATCACGTTGTTCAGCAGAGTGCTGCTGCGTTTTACATCGGTGAGGATATAGGGGGCCCCCTTCTCCTCGATCTTCTCGATAAGAAGGTTCACATCCGCCACATAAAATGTTCTGGCCTTCCTCTCGTCCCCCTTGAGGAAAACGGTGGCAGAACCTGTGGGCACCTCTTCGTTCTGCGAGATGTGGATGCTCTCCAGCTTCCCGGCCTCCAGGTCTTTATAAAACTGTGTGCTGGTATAGGCATCGTCCGCCGTGGCAAGGCGGTCCGAAAAATAGCCTGAGATCATATAGATCACCGCCAGCATCATGATGATGGCTACAATGTTCCTGTAACTCCTGTTCAACGATATCTCCTCTCTATGCCTGATCGGGATCCCCGGTCTCCTCCTCCAGTTCCACGACACCGATATAAGGAAGATTCCGGTATTTCTGTGCGTAATCCAGTCCGTATCCCACGACGAACTCATCCGGGATGTCAAAGCCCAGATAGTGTATCTCCACATCCTTGAGCCTGCGGTCCTGCTTGTTGAGCAGGGCGCAGAGCTTGATGTTCTTCGGCTTCCTCTGCATCAGCACGGGAATGAGGTAATACAATGTGTTGCCTGTATCGATGATATCCTCCACGATCAGGACTTCCTTACCCTCCAGGCTGTCATCAAGGTCCTTCTTGATCCTGACGATGCCGGAGCTGGTGGTTCCGTTCTCATAGCTGGACACCTGCATAAAGTCGATCGAAACCGGAACCGTGATCCTCTTGGCCAGTTCACAGGCGAAGAATACGCCTCCCTTTAAGATACAGATAAGGTGTACTTCCCTGCCGGCATAATCCCTGCTTATGGTCTCTCCAAGCTCCTGGATCTTGGCATTCACTTTCTCTTCCGGAATCAAAACACTAATCTTTTCACTCATGTCTCTTTATTACCTCCCTGCTGATCTTTGACGGGAACTGCCTCGGCACGAAGGACCCTCACGCCTGGTTCATGGACTCTGAAGGCCTCGCTGATCCTCCTTCCGGGCACCCATATTATATGATGCTCCTCAGCCAGCAGGCAGAGCCTGCCCCGAACATCATAAGGAATCTTCTCGTCAATCAAATACCTTCTCAGCAATTTCTTCCTGCCGAGACGGTCAAAGATAAGATAGTCACCCTCCTGCCTTTTTCTGAGCAGAAGCTTATCTTTTATCTTATCATAATTAAAGTATCCGACACAATCCTTTTTCGGATTTTCCTCCGCCGGTCCAAAGACCAGCCGGAAGCGGAATTCCATCCCTTCACCGGTCACGATCCTGATTTCTTCCCCGGATTCCAGGCGGTCCCTGTCGATCTGTGCACAGAATGGCATCCGGCCGTCAGATTCCGTCCCCATGTCCTCTCCGCCGGCTTCGTCCCGTCTGCGGACCACCAGGTTCTCCCCCTCCAGCAGAGCTCTGAGACCATAGGGGAGGTCCACGCCTTTTCCCCTTCCCCGGTCCGGAAGATCCAGGACCAGGTCCACATGGAGGGAGGAAATGTCCCTCCTCCTGCCGCCGGTCCGGAAGATCATCCTGCGGATCAGTTCTTTCTGCTCAAAAATGTCCAGGCCCCGCAGATGCTTCAGAGAGATCTCCGTGCCCCTGGAAGAAGCCCTGACATTCTCATCGTAGAGCCTGTCCATCTGTCTTTCCACATAATCGTTCTGGAGACGGACCTGGGTGGACAGGGCAGCCAGATGGAGGGCCGCCTTCTCATTAATACCTGCCATCTCCGGCAGGATCATGTGGCGGATACGGTTTCTAGTGTAATCCGTCTCACTGTTGCTGGAATCCTCCACATACTCCTGTCCCAGCCTATCCAGCTCTCTTATGATCTCCTCTTTGCCTGCGCACAGAAGGGGGCGGATCATTTTCCCGTCCACCGGACGGATCCCGGGCAGGCCTTCAGGCCCCGTACCCCTGATCATCCGGAAGATCATGGTCTCCGCCAGGTCATCCCTGTGGTGGGCAAGGGCGATCTTTGTACAGCCCTCCTCTTCAGCATATCGGAAGAGGCAGGACCGGCGCACCAGCCTTCCCGCTTCTTCCACCGAGCATCGGTGGTCTTTCGCGTACCGGAAGACATCCTCCCGGCATATGCGGCAGGGGATCTCCCACTGTCTGCAGAAGGACCGGACGAATTCCTCATCCCTCTCTGCCTCCTCCTCCCGCAGAAGATGGTTCACATGGAGGGCACGTAGGCTTATCTTCCCCTCATCCCTCAGACGGAGAAGGTACCTGGCAAGATAAACGGAATCCGGACCTCCGGACAATCCGATCAACACGCAGTCCCCCTCACCGATCATCTGGTATTTCTTCACATAGGCATCGATCGTCTTCCACATGACCCTACCTCCCGGAAGTTTTCTCCCTGCAAAAGCCAGTCAGAAAATGAAGATTCTCCACAGGGAAAAACAAAAAACCGCAGAACTGATCTGCGGTTAAAAAGCAGTAGCGGGAACTGGATTCGAACCAGCGACACTACGGGTATGAACCGTATGCTCTAGCCAACTGAGCTATCCCGCCGCACTCACGAGCTCTAATATACCACTTGTTCAATCCTTTGTCAAGGAAGGATTCACCGGGAAAAACTACCCGGCAGAAGAAAATATCCTCACTCCTCCGTGCTTTCTTTAGACTGTTTCAGGATGTATTCTCCCTCTTTGACCATGCCGAGCCGTTCCCGGGCAGTCTTCTCGATGTATTCGTCCGAATTGATGTTGTCCATCTCCTCTTCCAGCCGGTTGTTGGTCTCCTTCAGCTGCTGGATCTCCGTGGAAAGTTCATTGATGGTCTTCTGGTAGTCAGAAGCCCTCTGTCTTATCCTCAGAAAGCAGACGAGGATCACAGCGAAGATCAGTACAGTAAAAAGAGCGATGATCCCTGCTCTCATGGTCAGGAACCTCCCTCTGAACCTCTGGTTAAACTGTCTGCTGTTCTTTTTCCTGGCACGCTTATTGGCACGCATATTTCCACCCTCATTCCTTGTAGGATTTTGCTCTTTTCAGCTTATTTTAATCCTTCTTTGTGTTTTTTTCAATCCGTTTTCTGCAGTTTCGGGAGCGGGCTGAACATTTCCCCGAAAACAAGCCAAAATAATCCCTGAAAACCCATAGAAACATCTTGACAAATACCCCGGAAACCTTTATAAATATTAGAGATGCTGATATAGGTCAGAGTATGATTAAACAAAGATATTTGGAGGATTGTCATGAATAAAACAGAATTAGTTGCAGCAATTGCAGAAAAGACAGCTTTAACAAAAAAAGATGCAGATTCCGCATTAAAGGCTTTCATCGAAGTAGTCGGTGACGAGCTCAGCAAAGGCGAGAAGATCCAGCTTGCAGGCTTTGGTACATTTGAAGTGAGCGAGAGAGCAGAGCGTGAGGGAATCAACCCGAGAACAAAAGAGACCATCACCATCCCGGCTTCCAAGGCTCCCAAGTTCAAAGCAATGAAAGCTTTAAAGGAGAAGGTTAACAACTAATCTGATTATCAATGAGCCACCCTTTGTTTTTACAGAGCGGTGGCTTTTTCTATGGCAGAAAGGCAAATAAGGAGGAAAAACTTGCGATTGGATAAATTTTTGAAGGTGTCCAGGCTGATCAAACGGAGAACCGTGGCCAACGAAGCCTGCGACGCCGGCAGAGTCACCGTCAACGGAAAAGTGGCAAAAGCCAGCCTCAACGTGAAGGAAGGGGATATCCTGGAGATCGCGTTCGGCAGCCGCACCGTGAAAGCGGAGGTTCTGGATGTGAAGGAGACCGCCAGGAAAGATGAAGCCCGCGAACTCTTCCGCTATCTGTGAGATCCCGGGGCTGAGTCTGACGGCCGGATTAAAACTGAAATGTTTGCAGATTAAAATTGAAATATGTGCAGAAAAAATGCCGGTATATCCGACACAGGCCCTGGGGGCTGTCGGTTATACCGGCATTGTTCATTCAATTATCTGTATGCGGTCTGTGCGATCAGGCTTTGCCGATGGAACCGAAGATCTCCATCTTCTCTTTAACTTTTGCCTTGATTGCCTCAGCGCCGGGAGCCAGAAGCTTACGCGGGTCAAATCCCTTGCCCTGAAGGTCTTTGCCTGCCTCGATGTAAGCACGTGTAGCCTCAGCAAACACCAGCTGGCACTCTGTGTTAACGTTGATCTTGGAAACGCCCAGTGCGATGGCTTTCTTGATCTGGTCATCCGGGATGCCTGTGCCGCCGTGCAGTACCAAAGGCATATCTCCGGTAAGGGCCTGGATGTTGTCAAGAACGTCGAATCTCAATCCCTGCCAGTTTTCCGGATATTTTCCGTGAATGTTGCCGATACCGCAGGCAAGCATATCAATGCCAAGATCAGCGATGGTCTTGCATTCCTGAGGATCTGCGCATTCACCCTGGCCGATCACACCGTCTTCTTCTCCGCCGATGGAGCCGACCTCAGCTTCAAGGGAGATACCGAGAACGCCGCATGCGTCAACAAGGATCTTTGTCTTCTCGATATTCTCATCGAAAGGAAGAGCGGAACCGTCAAACATAACGCTGGAGAATCCGGCGTTGATGCAGGCTTTTGCGCCGGCGAAGGAACCGTGGTCAAGGTGAAGGGCAACCGGTACGGTGATGTTGAGTTCCTCAAGCATTCCTTTAACCATTCCCACGATTGTCTTGTAACCTGTCATATATTTTCCTGCTCCCTCAGAAACAGCAAGGATAACAGGGGATTTGCACTCTTCAGCTGTCTGAAGGATAGCTTTTGTCCACTCAAGGTTGTTGATGTTGAACGCACCCACTGCATAATGTCCTGCTTTTGCTTTCTGAAGCATTTCTTTTGCTGATACTAATGCCATAATTGATTACCTCCATTTAATAAATAAGAAATATATAGTGTTAAAACTGACTCTATTATAACCCTTTCACCGGGAAAAGGAAATAGGAACAAGCTACATTTTTCAGAAAAATCAGACACAGGCCGGCTGTTATCTGAACTCCAGCCCGTATTTTTCCACCATTTCCTTCCGCAGTTCCATATATCTCTTATTCTGCTTTTCGTTGGTCAGCTGAGTCATGATCTGGGGCCATACCTCATCAAATGCAGCCACTGTACCCTCCGTCAGGTCATCGATATGGATCAGATGGTAACCGAACTGTGTCTTCACGGGCCCGATCAGTTCATTGACTTTCCCCTCAAAGACTGCCTTGTCAAACTCCGGAACCATCTGGCCTCTGCCGAAAGTACCCAGATTGCCTCCCTGCTGGGCGGAAGGACAGGTGGAATACTCCCTGGCAGCTTCCTCAAATGTCTTCTCCCCGGAGGAGATCTCTTCCTTCGCCTGAAGGATACCTTCCTCCGTGGGCATCAGGATATGTTTTGCGGTGGCCTGGGGTCCTTTCGTGAAC